>NZ_MAIS01000306.1:0-460 GCF_001680695.1 Paenibacillus sp. KS1
AAGGCGCTGCAGGCATCAGTGACCCGGGAAATGAACATTCCGATCCGCTCGGCACAAGGGGGATCGATCCTCCGCAAGCTGATCATCAGACCGACAGCCATGAAATTAGAAGTGGATAATAAGAACGGATTTAGCGGACTTCCGTACAAGTCGGTTTCGTTGCTGGTGAACGGTCATAAGCTGGAAGGAGAAGAAACATGGGATTATGCCAATTCTCCGTTAGGTGCTTACAGGAAAGTGTATACATTCTCGACACCCCTTGATTTGCGGCTGACCGTAGACGTGCCGATAGAATTGCTTCTGGAACATGAGTTTGAGGAGATAAGAGACTACAACAAGCCGATCAAGTTGACTCACATTACAGAGCAAAAGAAAGAAACGATTGTGAACGTAGAGGGTTATCCGGTAAAAGTGACCTACTATATGAAAGACGGTGACCTGTATGTCGAGAACGAGAGCG
>NZ_MAIS01000340.1:0-336 GCF_001680695.1 Paenibacillus sp. KS1
TCATTTAGGTTCACTAATTTGGAAGGAATGAAAAAAAATGCTGCCTCACGTCATATCATGACGTGGACAGCATCGTTCATCCTATTGCAGTTTAATTTTCAAATTCCGATCCCAATGTCGAATATCGAAACTAAACAAGCAAAGCTCCGTTTCGGTTCCCTTAAATCCGCGATAGATGTTCATGAATTTGTTGGAGTTCCTCCAATCTACCCAGTTATTCTCCCATTGGTAAAATAGGACTTTCCCGTATATCCTCTCATTCCCCTGTTTTATGTATGTCTGAGAAGCGCCGCTGTACTCTAGATTCTCGCTCTCGTTCTCGACATACAGGTCACC
>NZ_MAIS01000145.1:0-8157 GCF_001680695.1 Paenibacillus sp. KS1
ATACTCTACCACTGAGCTATGTCCGCATATTATTGTATTAACCAATCTGTACAACTTCATTTGCTTCGTTGTCGTCGTTGCCGTTCAACAAGGACAAGTAATAATATATCAGACTGATAATTGAATTGCAAATCTTTTTTAAAGATTTTTTGATGGTATTTTTTTCTTGCTAAAAAACCTGCTTGCCAAGCCATATTTCAGCTTATACAAGCAGGCCCTAATAGTATGTTCTTAGTTTCTTAGGATCTAACCCACTCAAGCGTAAAAGCTGGCTTACGAATTCCTACTACCCTCGCATTGTCGTTTTTCGTCTCCGCTGGGCTCAGCTTTTTCAATCGTTCAATGGTTGCTGTCGTCGGGTATTGAATTTGCTCCAAGATGTCGGCAGCAATGATCGGCCATTGATCTTCCGATCCGTCCATCACTTTGAAGGCAATCCCCATTCTCTGCTCGCGCAAGCCGAAGCAATAGATGCCTTTGGCTCCGCCTTTCGCTACGATATTCGGATCCTGAAGCAGCGTTGGACAAATAAGCTCCGTTCCTGATACATAGAATGGATGCTTGTTCATCAAGTCCGTCAAGCGTGTAATTGCTCTGCGTACTTCCTCATCTGCAATTAAATCCGGACAAGCCAATCTCAAATACAAGAGGGCTATATTGCGAATTGGAATCGCATATACCGGAAATCCGCAGCCATCCGTTCCTAGTTTAATTTGCTCGACAGGCACATCAGCAAGCTGAGACATCAAGCGCAGCACCTGCTGCTGAACGGGATGCTCCGGTTCTGCATAGTTATCGGTTGGCCATCCCATCATCTTGCATAATGCCAGTACGCCCAGATGCTTACCCGAGCAGTTGTGATATAAGGAGCGCGGTGGCTGCCCGTTGGCAATCCGCTCGTCTCTTGCAGCACCATTCAGTGGATAGGTAGGCTTGCATACAAATTGATCCTCAGTGATCCCTGTTTTCTTCATAAACGATTCCAACGCTTGTACATGGAACTGCTGCGCACGATGAGATGCGGTCATTAAGACGATCTCTTCCTCACTTAATCCGTAATGTTCCGGAACACCTGCTAACAGAGCAGGGAGTGCCTGCACTGGCTTCGAAGAGGAGCGCATAAAGCTTACATAGTCAGGGTCGCCAACATGGAATAGCGTCTCAGCTTGTTCGTTAACACCTACAACATGTCCTGTATAAGCGCATTCCAGCCAACCACCTCGTGATTCCTCTACTAACACCTTGCCCAAATCAACCATTATTGTTCCTCCTCGTCAACACATGCTGTCATCATTTTCGATTGCAGACTTCCCCTATCATGACATAACTCTGCAAACATAGTATCATGTTCCTAGCTGCTCGTATTTATAACAAGTTCCTGTCAGTTATAAAAATTTCCGCTAACGAACCGGAGGGATAGGCATGAATACCATTGCGGATATAAGGCCATACATCCGTGCAGCGCATATGTATAATTACCGAGGAACGCGAGAGGAACAGCTACGCAGAGGATACAGCTATGCATTCCACTTATTCTTGGACGGCCATGGTCATATGACGATAGATGACCAACGATATGCGGTCTCGAACGGCACGCTCATCTTTGTACGTCCTGGCGAATGGCATTCCTTCGAGCATGCACCAAATGAAACGATGAATGCATGCAATATCTATTGCGATCTCTGGGAGGCTCCCCCGCCGAACCAGCCTACCTTTGCTTATGAATGGGATGAATTCGATCCGAAGTGGTTAACCGTACAGAAGTCTTGCACAGAACTGGAATCATTGCCGACCTGCACTTCGCTTCGTCCTTATCCTTACTTCATTGAGCTGATGAAGCATGTGCTTGCCGCATATAATCGGCGCGGCTGCTATACGAAGCAGGCTGCATCAGCTAGTTTTTACTCCTGGCTGATTCAATGGTACGATGCAAGCAGATTGCCCAATCCTACGGATTATCGCATAGCTCGAATCTTGGAGCGAATGGACGAACATCCCGAGCAGCGGCATTCGGTTGATTACTGGTGCAGCGAATGTGGGCTGGAAAAGTCCCAATTTTATCGGCTTTTCAAGCAAGAGACAGGAGTATCACCTAAAGCGTATTTGCTGCAGGCTCGCATGAAAAAGGCGGCCGTTCTGTTGATGGAAAGCCGCCAATCGATTACGGAAATCGCGCTAATGTTGGGCTACGATTCAATCCATTACTTCTCAAATCAGTTTACCTGCGTGTATGGAATCAGTCCTACCTTATATCGAACAAACAATAGTTACCAGAAAATTGATCGCTAGCATTATGATGAAAGCAGCCCTCTACCAAGTGGAGAAGAGCTGCTTTTTTAGATAACATTATTAAGCGCTTACAATTTCAGAATGTGCACTCGCTTCCTTCGTTGTTTTTTTCTCAGCGGGGAGCGTGACAAAAATCATCATAACGCCTGCTGCTGCAAATAGCCCAGCGAAAAGCCACGTAATGCCGGCGTAACCGAGGCTTCCAATAAATAAAGCAACAAGAGCTGGTCCAACGAATGCGCTCAATCCCGCGCCCAGGTTCAAGATTGACATCGCTGCACCCTTTTCTTCCTTTACCAAAGACGGGGCTATCGCAGACAATGGCACGAAGCCTGCCAGACATCCGCCCCACAAAATCCCGACAATTTGCACAAGCCATACATTGCCTGCCGCAAGTTGAGGAACGTAAAAGAGTAAAATCGTAAAGAAGGCCGAGCCTGCACATCCAAACCACATTACCGTATTTCTCCAGCCAAGCTTATCGCCCACAATGCCGAACATCAGGTTGAACGCGATGTTTCCGATAAAAATCATAGCCCATAGATGCAGCCAGGACGAAATGCTAATGCCTTGACTCTCCATGTATAGCGGCATATATATGGGGAAGCCGAATTGTGCAGCCGTATTGATGATGCGAACTAAGCCGACCAATACGATTTTCGGTTCCTTTTTGACAATTGCCAATCCTTTGGCAAGCTCTTTTACTTTGTTGTCATGCTGTTCTGCCTTGGACTTATCCAGCTTGCCGCCGGGATTGATGACCAGTGCGAACAATGCCCCAAGCAGTACCCATACGATTGCACTCCATAGTGTATTGATATGCCCCAAGTGCTTCAATGCCCAGGTGGAATAGTATGCGCCGAGTACGTTCATGCCCCCAGTGAACACGAACCAGAACCAGCCGACAGCCGTTCCCAGCTTCTTCTGAGGTGTCTGATAAGCGATCCAGACGAGGAACGAGTATGCGAACAAAGGATAGCCGAGACCCTTAAACGCATATGTCGGCAGCATCGTTGCAAATGAAAGCTGGGTAATTCCTAAACCAATAAAGCCTACGGAACCGAGAATGTATAGGATTAACCCGGTCAACATTGCTTTTTTAGGTCCAATCGCGTCAACGAATAATCCGGACAGGAAAGAAGACAATGCAATCGTAACCCCGTATACCGTAAATAAAATGCCGGATTGCTGTACGGTGAGTCCCTGTTCAACCAGATATGGGCTTAACCATCCCTGCTCCAGACCATCCCCCATCATAAAGATCAGAATGCCGAGATAGCCCCAAGCTAGAGATGAAGGAATACCTATTTTGTCCAAAATATGTTTGTCTTTCAAGTGCATCACTTCTTTCCTGGATGATCTATTCCTTCTTCTACTGTCCGTAATGCAGCTATTCTATAAAGATGTTAATTGGAACTCTCTCCACCCATCACTTCCAATTTAATCGCTTTCAATTGTTTAATCGGACTCTGTTCATTGCGACCAAAATAATCATGCAGCCGCATATACTGGGCATAGAGTCGATTATAAATGTCCCTGTGCTTACCTTGTGGCTCATACGTTTTCTTAATGCCTCCACCCATTGCTTTCCCAGCCTGCTGAATGGAGTCGTATCCTCCATTAGTACTGCCTGCCGCTACGGCTCCGAGCATGGCGGCCCCCATCGCTGTTCCTTGCTGAGTTGCCGCGACGTGAATCGGCATGCCGATGATGTCCGCGAAGGTCTGCATAATGAATGGGCTTTTTTCCGCAATCCCGCCTGTAGCCATGATTTTGGCAATCGGAACTCCGTGCTGTACAAAGTTCTCTATAATCATCCGCTTCCCGAATGCAACTGCTTCAACCAATGCTTTGTACATTTCTTCGGCTGTCGTAGCCGTCGTCATGCCGAACATTGATCCTGTCAGATCCGCATCCACCAGAACGGAACGGTTTCCATTCCACCAATCCAGCGCAATCAAGCCGCTGGCGCCGGGCTTAATCTTCTCTGCCTTCTCATTGAGAAGCTGCAGCACATGCTTGTTCGCAGCTCTGGCCTCTTGCCCTAGGCGCTCTGGCACACAGTGATTCGCGAACCATGAGAAATGGTCTCCCATGCAGGATTGTCCTGCCTCATAGCCGTAGAACCCAGGCAAAATGCCATCCTCGCAAATGCCGCTAATGCCCGGCACCTTCACTGCCGTTTCACTAACCAGCATGTCGCAGCCGGATGTCCCCATCACCATTAGTAAAATATCGGGAGTCGTAATCCCGCAGCCGATTACGGCGCAATGGGCATCGCCTATTCCTACGGATACCGCTGTCCCTGCAGCAAGTCCCGTCCATTTTGCACTATCTTCTGTAATTGATCCTGCTCTGGTGCCTACCGGATAAATGGTTCTCGACATTTTCTCGTCAACGACGTGTTCCAGCTTTGGATCGAGCGCTTTCAAAAATGAATTTGATGGAAATCCATTTTGCTTGTGCCATATGGCCTTATATCCAGCTGTGCAGCTATTTCGTGTTTCTGTGCCAGTTAGCTGTAGTGTAATCCAATCGGCAAGCTCCATGAACCGATCAGCGGCTTCATATATTTCGGGTGCTTCATTAAGAATTTGCCATATTTTCGGAAACATCCATTCTGAAGAAATTTTCCCACCGTAGAAGTCCAAAAATTCCTCGCCCCGCATACGGGCTATATCATTCAGTCGGTTGGCTTCCTCTGCTGCCGCATGGTGCTTCCACAGCTTCACATACGCATGCGGATTGTTCTTGTATGCATCCAGCATGCACAGGGGCGTTCCATCCGCCTTTACGGGAAGCATCGTACATTCCGTAAAATCGGTGCCGACGCCAATAATCTGCCGTGTATCAATGCCGCTCGTTTCCAGAACCTTTGCCAGCGTTGCAGTGGTGCATTGTAAATAGTCCTGCGGATGCTGCAAAGCCCAATCCGGCCCCAGCTTCGTTACGCCGTCCGGCAGCACCTGATCCATTACGCTGTGAGGATAGTTCATCTCTGCAGAAGCACATATCTCTCCGGTGGATACGTTAACAAGTATCGTACGGGCACTTAATGTGCCATAATCAATTCCAACTACATATTTCTCCATTTAGCATTCACCCTTTTTAGAACGTAATCGCTACCTTGAAGTCACCATGCTTACCAGATGCATATTCAAAGGCTTCTTCCCATTGCTCAATCGGGAACTTGCGAGTTACAATGCCGTTCGTTTTCAGATTGCCGTTTGCAACATTTTCAATGACGAATGGGTAACAATAGGGGCTCAAATGTGATCCCAATACATCCAGCTCCTTGCGGTCGCCGATGATGGACCAGTCCACGGTAGTCGGCTCCCCGAACACGCTGAATTCCACGAAGCGTCCAAGCTTGCGAATCATGCTCAACCCTTGCGTTACGCTGGAAGGATGCCCTGTCGCTTCGATGTAGATGTCGCAACCGTAACCCTCCGTCATATCCAAAATCGTTTGAACCACATCCGTCTCTTTCGGATTGAGGACGATATCCGCGCCAAATTCCTTCGCCTTTTCCAAACGGTTCTCAACCAAATCCAGCACAATCAATTTTTTTGGATTTTTCATTCTCGCATACGTGATCATCCCTAAGCCAAGAGGCCCCGCCCCAGAGATAACGACGACATCCTCGCATCCGATTTGCGCCCGATCCACGGCATGCTTCGAGCAAGCGTAGGGCTCAATCAGCAACGCGGACTCCAATTCCATCTCTCCTGGCACCTTATGGACAACCGCCGTTTTCGGGTATCGAACATATTCCGCCATTCCCCCGTTGTTTGAGCCTTGGAAACCGAATATGTTATGGGGCTGGCACATCCAGTACTCCCCTCTTTTGCAAAATCTGCATTCTTGGCAAGGAACGATCTGATCCGCAGTTACTCGATCCCCAATTTTGAAATCGGTTACATTTTCGCCAATTTCTACGATTGTTCCTAAAAATTCATGCCCCGGAATAAACGGAGGCTTCACCCATTCTGGCTGTGTCTCGTCGCCCCAGAACATTGCTGCGCCATGCATGCACTTCAAGTCTCCTGCGCAAATGCCGCATGCTTCCGTTTTAATGATCATATCGTCTGGCCCACATTCAGGCGTAGGATAGTTGGCTTCAAAGCGGTAATCATGCTTCCCATACGCTACAAGCGCTTTCATAGTTGCTGGTACGTTCCCTGTCGTGGCTTTTAAGCTGGTAGATTGTTGTTGATTCATTATGCATCCGCCTCCCCAATAAGTAAATTACTTTTATTAAAGTGTTTTATAAAACTACTTAATGCAAGGATATTCCCTCTCGTCCTTCTTGTCAATATGCAATTAAAAAATAAGTATCATTTTGCAGCACAAGATAAGAAATATTTCCTGCTTGTTCAGCCGATTGGAGGATAAAAAAACGCATGAAGCAGGTAAAGGAACTTGACTCCTTTAAACCGACTCCATGCGATTGCTGTAAGCTTGCTATCTTCTTATATTTGATTAATGAACTGATCGATGAAGGGCAGAGCAGCCCCAGCGGCAATAGCCTCCGTTTTATAACTGCAAATGCGCACATAATCTGCATGATCTTCGAACGTATTGCGGCTAGCCACCAGCTTCTTCAACGTATCGATATAATTCTCCATATAAGCCCCTACGTAACCGCCAAGGATAATGTCACAGTCGAACAGCATGCGAATATTATTAATGGCGATCGAAAGATGGCGCAAATAGTTGTCCCAAACGATCAGCTTTTCACGATTGCCACCCTGTACCTCCTCAAAAAAACGCCCCAAACTCCCATCAGCTGTATCTGCTAATAAAGAAGCTGAGCAATATGCCTCAAGGCAGCCCTTTTGACCGCAATAACAAGGGAGACCGTCTGGAATGATCGTAATATGCCCGATTTCCCCACTCTTTTGATTCTCTCCGGCAAACACTTTATTTCCAATATAAACGGCTCCGCCAATATTATTGCTAAGAGAAATATAAAATGCATTTTTCGTGTCCGGCGTTGCCCATATTTCCGAGAACCCAGCCGCATTCGCATCATTCACAAGAATGGCCGGATACGGTATGTACTTGGTGAAGCGCTGCAGCGTCTCTCCGGTGAAATTCAGGATCTTCCCGTAAAAGACAGTCTGGTGGTCTTCCGTAATCAATCCCGGCACCCCGATGCCGACACCTAATATTTTCGAATCGTCAATATCCAGTTCTTTTATGTCCTCCTGAATGATATTTCCCAATAGCTGAAAATAAGGATCCGAGGTCTCAAACTTTTGTCTTCTTCTGTTTATGTGGATAATATCCCCATTTAAATCAACAACCACAGTTGTGACATGGTTCCGCGTAATATCTAAGCCAATAGCGATTTTGGCATCGCTTATATAAGAATAGACCTGTGCATTTCGTCCTCCGGTATTACCAATGGTCCCCGTATTCGCAATCAGCTTCTCCTGCAGCAAATAATTTAAATTCTGCGTAATGGTTGGTAAGCTAATCTGCAAATGCTGCACAATATCCTGCTTAGATAAGTTTCTTTTTTGCCGCAGCAGCATATATATTCGATTTCGATTGAATTCCTTAATATTAACGGTTTTGTCTACCACCATAACGTCCCACCTTATTGAAACCCTTTTATAAAAGGAGTTAGTTATCTATTCCTTTAATCATAATGTCTTTCGAATAAAACATCAATAGAGCATGCCCTTATCATAATTCTAGGGGTAGTACAAATCAGCACCCTTAAATCAAAGATTGCGTACTCAGAGCATCTTACGCTCTCTCGAATCAGCTCTACTTGTCCAAACAACGACAAAAAAGCCCGACGCTTCCGCATCAGGCTGAATATTGCACAAACTGGTGAGCCATGAAGGACTCGAACCT
>NZ_MAIS01000215.1:0-1756 GCF_001680695.1 Paenibacillus sp. KS1
AGGGGCTGTCCCAAAAGTCGAACGACTTTAGGGCACCCCTGTTTTCAAAAATGTAAAACAAAAAGAAACCGTTCTTTAGTAAAATGGAAGTACCACCCACCATTTACGAAAGGAACGGTTTCTTTGTACATTCAATATAGCATGGATCAACTTTATCTGCCAATGGATTTGGAAGAAGACATCCCCCAAAATCACCTCGTTCGTATCATTAATTATGCGGTGAATCGCATAGATGATCAGATATTTGCGGCAGCTTATCCCGGTGGAGGACGAAATAGTTACCATCCGAAAATGCTCACTAAAATTATCATCTACGCCTACACGCAGCGTATTTATTCTTCTCGCCAAATTGCTAAATCCGTGAGAGAGAACATTCCCTTTATGTGGCTTGCAGCTAGACAGCGTCCGGATTTCCGTACCATTAATCGTTTTCGCTCCGAGCGAATGAGAGACGTGCTTGAAAAGATTTTCACGTCTATCCTTGGTTTCCTTATTGAGGAGAAGTACATTAAGTTGGAGCATTATTTTGTAGACGGCACGAAAATCGAAGCGAATGCGAATAAGTACACCTTCGTATGGGGAAAATCTGTGGCGAAGCACAAAGCTAATTTACAAGAGAAAGTAAAAGTATTGTTTACGAGCATTGAAGAAGCAGAGCGACAGGAAGAGCAGGAACTACAAGATCGGGATTTACCAGAGCTGGGCGAATCGAGCGAAGTCACGAGCGTGAAGTTGGAACAAGCGGTAGAGAAACTGGAACAAAAGCTGCAGGAACAACCAAAAGATAAATCACTAAAAAAAGCAGTTCGGTTGTTGCGTAAAGACTTTTTGCCGCGATTAAAAAGCTACGAACATCACCAGAAAGTGCTCGGGGAACGGAATAGCTACAGCAAAACCGACCCGGACGCTACCTTTATGCGAATGAAAGAAGATCATATGAAGAATGGCCAGCTCAAGCCCGGCTATAATCTACAGATCGGCACAGAGGATCAATTCATTGTTGGATACAGTTTGCATCAGCGGCCTACTGACACACGTTGCATGAAGCCCCATTTACAGAAAGTGAAGAGCGCACTAGGGAAACTTCCAGGAACAGTTATAGCAGATGCCGGTTATGGAAGCGAAGAGAACTATGCCTATTTGGAGCAAGAAAACGTAGAGGCCATCGTCAAATACAGCACGTACCACAAAGAGAAAACAAAGAAGTGGCAACAGGACATTAGCAGAATCGACAACTGGAAGTATGATACGCAGGCGGATTTGTGGACGTGCCCTGGCGGACAATCCCTCTATTTTCACCGTGAAAGCAAACAGAAAACGGAAAGTGGTTATGAGATCCTCCTTCGCCACTACCGGAGCCAGGATTGTATGAATTGTCCACTCAAAGCAGCTTGTTCGAAAGCAGCTGGGAATCGTGAAATTCGAGTAAGCATGCAATATCTTCGCTACAAGCAACGCGCACAGGAAAAGCTACGAAGCGAAGAAGGATACGCGCTGTCGGTTCGACGAATGATCGAGCCAGAGAGTGTATTTGGGCAACTGAAAAATAACAGAGGATTTAGACGTTTCCTGCTTCGAGGCCTGTCGAAAGTAAGCCTTGAGGTCGGGTGGCTTTCCCTTGCCCACAATTTGCTGAAGTGGGCAACAATGAAACAAAAAGGTCGAGTTTGGGTAGAAATATAACCCCAACTCGACCTTTTTTCGAATCTAGCGATCCCTCACAAGTAGTAAAAACCTACTTATGGGACAGCCCCTT
>NZ_MAIS01000335.1:0-352 GCF_001680695.1 Paenibacillus sp. KS1
TAGATCACACGGTTTCGGGTCTACGCCTACGTACTTATTCGCCCTATTCAGACTCGCTTTCGCTTCGGCTCCAGCTCTTCACCTTAACCTTGCACGCAAACGTAACTCGCCGGTTCATTCTACAAAAGGCACGCCATCACCCATGTATAGGGCTCTGACTTCTTGTAAGCACACTGTTTCAGGTTCTATTTCACTCCCCTTCCGGGGTGCTTTTCACCTTTCCCTCACGGTACTGCTTCACTATCGGTCACCAGGGAGTATTTAGCCTTAGCAGATGGTCCTGCCAGATTCCCACGGGGTTTCACGTGTCCCGCGGTACTCGGGATCCGTCTCGGAGGGCATTTACTTTCGA
>NZ_MAIS01000318.1:0-388 GCF_001680695.1 Paenibacillus sp. KS1
TTACAGGGCTTTTACCTTCTATGGCGGGCCTTTCCAGACCTCTTCATCTAATAAACACCTTTCTGACTCCATGTGAGACGTCCCACAACCCCAAGGAGCAAGCTCCTTGGTTTAGGCTCTTCCGCGTTCGCTCGCCGCTACTTACGGAATCACTATTGTTTTCTCTTCCTGAGGGTACTTCGATGTTTCAGTTCCCCTCGTATGCCTCAACATATCCTATGTATTCAGATATGCGTGACTGCCTATTACGACAGCCGGGTTTCCCCATTCGGACATCCCCGGATCAATGCTTGCTTACAGCTCCCCGAGGCATTTCGTTGTTCGCCACGTCCTTCATCGGCTCCTGGTGCCTAGGCATCCTCCGTGTGCTCTTACTAGCTTAACCTAG
>NZ_MAIS01000227.1:0-1406 GCF_001680695.1 Paenibacillus sp. KS1
ATGTTTTTTGCAAGTGAAAAATGCTCAATTTTGCAGCCAAAAATGCCAAAGCACTTGCCATCCACCTGCAAAGCTACAAAGGAACCCGTTCCATCGCTTGCTTGAAGCGGAAACTCTCTCCCGTGAAAGAGAGAATATGAGCATGGTGCACTAAACGATCCACCAGGGCAGACGTTAGCTTGGTGTCCCCAAAAATCGAGGTCCACTGACCGAATTCTAGGTTAGACGTCACAATGACGCTCTGTCTTTCATAACAATCGGCAATCACATTAAACAGCAATTCAGCTCCCGTTTGGCTAAACGGTACGTAACCGACCTCATCTAGGATAAGCAGATCCACCTTTTTTAGCTTCTCACGAAAGCGACTAATTGTGCCTGCTGCGAATTTCTCCTGCAGCACTGCTACTAAGTCCGAAGCCCGGTAAAATTGTACGGTTTTCCCTCGTCTGCAGGCTTCCACCCCTAAGGCGGTTGCCATATGTGTTTTCCCAGTTCCCACAGCCCCCATTAGCAGCAAGTTTTCTTGTCGCTCCAGCCATCCGAGATCCCTGAGCATGTCCGGACTGCTTTCACTTGGAAACGAAATATGGTCATAGACATATCCTTCAAACGTTTTAATGTGAGGGAAACCGGCCTGCTGAACGAGCTTTCCCAATTTGGAGCGGCGCCGACCGTCAAGTTCGGCTGTTAATAGTTCCTCTACCCATCTGCTTATCTGCTTGTCCTGCTGAAGCGCCACGTACTCTACCACATGCGCTAGCCGAAGCTGTCGACATAAATCTGCGAGATCTGTCTGCATGTCAACTCACCCCCATGAGTCGGTCATAACGCTGGAGAGATTCACCGATTTGTGTGCCTGGAGGGGATAGTGTTTCTTGCCAAGTAACAGGGATTTCCCTGTTTCCTTGCTGTACGCCTAATGCTGCTGTAAGACAAGCAACTGTCGCTTCATTGCCTTCTTGCTCAAGCGTTTCTTGAATCTGTTGTACGGTATATACATCGCTCCAGTGAGCCAGTGCCTGCAGACGCTCCTTGCGTACCTCAAGCTCCTTCACCATGACATATTGCTGCATCGCGTCTGGCAACATACGAATAAACTGAGAATGCGTAACACTGCGTGGCTTCCGCAGCAGGTTCTTGAACACTGTAGGCCATGGGATCTGTACGGTTTGTCCCGTATACGGACGAGGTACTTCCTGTATTCGTTGGTGCTGGCTGCTTAGGATTACCATGCGATCCCAAAACGTTTGAATCAGTACTTCACTACCTGGCTGGGCTAATCCCAGCAACGGAATCATCATCGTCTCATCGACTCGAATTTCTCCGTACTTGTTTACCACTGCTGCACTCATACGGAATGGCTGAAAGCTGGTTTCCGGCAGGGTTAACAGCTGCTTTCGATCCTC
>NZ_MAIS01000115.1:0-14133 GCF_001680695.1 Paenibacillus sp. KS1
ATATAAGATAACAGAGATACAAATATTGTTTAGTAATAATATATAAGGTAGTAAATAATCGTTTTGTAGTACATCTTGTTGATTCAAAATAAGATACCCATGATTGATATAAATGAGACGGAGATAATGTTTTGTATATTTCGCTCTGATACTTTAATGAATAATCCCACTACCAAATATCTTACCCATCCAATCATATCAACCCATAAAGTATTTGATAAAAATTGATCATTTAAGTAAAGGAACGAAACCCAGAATCCAAATAGAAAAATAAATGTAATCCAAATGAGATTCGGATATTTTTCTTTGTTTGTTCATCGATCTTAATAATATTCACTACCATCATCCTCTTATTTGATTATCCATTGTTTCATCCGATCTTTTATAGTACTAGCAATCTGTTCGTCTCTTTTATTAATCCATTCATATAATGGACCTTCAATAAATCCCTGCAATTCTTTTCGAGTATTTTCAAGACTGTCTATTAGGTCTTTATATGAATATTGAATGGACTTGTTAACATGACTATCAATTGTTTCCGGATCATCGGGCCAAACATGTACTTGATCATTTATGTATGTAATACCTGGAGCAGGATCATGCCCCATCCACGGACTTTGTTTATTTATAATCGTATCAATCACACCAGAGAAATCTTCTAAACCACAGCAACAGCTCGGTAAAATATACTTGTTCTCATCTTCAAAGAAAGCAATCCCACCTGATAGTACAACTCCCTCTTGCTCCAATAGTTCATTAAAAGATAAAAGAAATGACTGTTCTATATTGATATGATTATAACCAAATAGAAGAATCAGAAATAATTCAACATCCCGCTCATTCGATTCAGAAGATAAACAGATAAATTCTTCTCGAGTAATTTCATTAGCAATCCATTCAGGTTTGTCATAATATGGTTCAGTTATTACTGCTTTAGTGTATGACATCATTGATCCCCTTACTTATATTTTCTAACGTTATTGTATCTACGAAACCAAGAAGCTTAAAGCACGCACGCGCAGGGGCCGTCAGACATTAGCCTTGCAGGGTTATCTGAAGAATCCTCACCCAAATATTCTTCATGCAAACCAAGGAGCGTAGATGCTGTGTTATAAGATATCATCGTCCTCTTCGAGATACATATAATTTGACCCTGCACGATCAATATCAGTTACTCTATAACTGAAATACAATTGATTTTAGTTCATTTAAGTCCTCTATAACGATATCAGCCTGAGCAAGTTCATCTTCTTGTGCAAAATCAAAATTACATCCGATTGCAACCAAACCATTATCCTTAGCTGCATTTATATCCGATATTCGATCCCCTACTACTGCACCATGAGTAATGCCATACTTATCTATAATCGTCGTCACCAAATCTGATTTATTCAATTTCACGATATTTATCAATAGGAGTTTCTTTTTCCCATTTATTTAGTGACTTCAGATGATTAAAGGTATCTTCGAGTGAACTTTCTAAAATCTTATCGGTTTGAAAAAGTGTGCCATCCATATCAAAGATGAAGGATTGAATCATTGACTTCTACTCCTTTTCTTGTCCCCTACAAAAAAATTTTCCCACGATGCCATCTCAAATACAAATTATCTTTGACATTCTTTACTATCAAGTCTTCTTTTTCTTATTATCCTTCTCATTTCCTCGCTTAAAATTTCCAGTTGCTTTTGCCATTATTAATTGAACTTCTTTATGAACTTTATTTGCGATTTTTTGTAAAAACCTTTCACTTTCCTTCCCGGCAAGAATGGTTACTTGTTTGCCCTTCCAGTAAATGATTGTTTTATTATCTTTCGTTTGTCTATAAGTAAACACTTCTTCACTAAGTTTATCTCGCTTATCAATGTTACTAATAGAGATCACTTCCAATCCGTTGACGACAAGACCCAGCCTTAGATAGTCTTATCTTAGACTGGGTTGTGTGTTCATTAATATAAGGCATTTACATACTCTTTCCATTCCATATACAAATCTTCAATAGATTTATTTAATATGTTTTCAATCTCATCAGGTTCTCTGATTATTCTATTGAACTTGTCTTTTCCATACTTCTCATAAATGAATTGTACGATTAGACCAGAAAAGTAATATGCTTGCCCACCCGCCTCATCAAAATACGTCTGACTCTTTAAAAATTTACTTATATCAGGGGCAGATATATGGACATATCTTTCGCTCTTTATTTCGGCTTCCAATTGTTTTGAGACATAGTACGCTGTACCTTCGTCCAACCACTTCATATTCCCGATCTCTTGATTAATTTGTTGAATAATCGCATGAACATATTCATGGATGATTTGAAATGTGTACTCATTGCGAACATCGATTCTACTTAAGTCATTTGGTGTATAGACCTTTATTATCTTATCTCTAGCATCATATGTTCCTTCGGTGTCTCGGCCAATCATCTGGCGAAACTGGTCTTTATCCGTATAAATATGAATAATTGCTTTTTGAGAGGGTGAGACTTGGAACATATCAGTAATCCGTTTATATTGATTTTCGAACTCACTTGATATTATTTCAACCATGTCATTAATATCCTGGTCTGTTTTTCGAACGTAAATCATAGCATGCTCAGTTTCTTGAGCAAGTGCTAGTTCCTTAGGATAAGTAATTGCTTGCAATGAACAAGAACTCATGAGCATAACCATTAGTGTAATGATTATGATCTTTTTCATATTTCGTCCCCCCCTCTAGAGATCAAATTATTTCGTTTCGGTCTTCGGTTTGCGCTGGTTTCCTATAGTGTTTATGTAAGATAATTAGGCCGTAACATAGATACCATGATATCTGATGTCAGCTGCCTTATTTGAGACCCATTCAAGATCTTTCAAGTTGCTTTAAATAATATATAATCCCAGCTCGATCAACGTTTGAAAATTGTAATGGGTTGCTATTGATTAATTCTGATAGCTCCTTTGTGGTTATCCATTTAATATCTGTCGTTTCATCCCCGCTCTTTACTATCTCTCCTTCCGCTTTACATCTAAAATAATACCCTACTGAATCAATTGGCCCTCTTATTGTTTGATATGCTCCAAAGGGTTTCATACATTCAACTTCAAATTCTGGATCTATTCCGGTCGTATCAATTCTTGTGTCTTCTCCTTCAATTTCTGTTACTTCCAGTCCGGTCTCTTCCCTTACTTCTCTTCTCAATGCCTGTGTTAATGATTCATATGGTTCAATTCGTCCTCCAGGTAATTCAATTTTCAATGATTCGTTGGGTTTATTTCTTGTCTGAATTACAATTTGTCTTTCATTATTAAAGTCTCTTTCAATTATCGCTCTGGAATTAACAAAGAACATATAATCAGTCCCTTTCAACAATTTGTATTTCAAAAAAAGTGAGAATTTCTTCTCTATTTCCTTACTTAGTAAGATAACTAAGCCTCATTAAATTGGTTCAATATTACAACAAATTCACGTAATTTGTAACCACGAATAGGATTCACTGGTCAGACCAGTATTTGCTTAATAAGAGCGGAATCTTTCTCCGAAAGCCTTTGCCTTGCTTCTTCCACCAGTTTAGATGTTTCTGTTAAGCTCACGAACGGCGATCCATCAATCTCATTGTCGGTACCATACTTAGACTTCCGAAAGCGGAAGTCTTCTTTTATACGATAATTCCACACACCTACCTTTTAACATCACCCTTCACAACTTCGTAAAATATTTTCAGTATATTCGGATATTTAGAAAATAATTTTCTAAAAGCGTTTACAAAATATTTTTTATTTGTTAGCCTAAAGGCATCAGAGGATTTCATCTTACGAGTAAAGGAGCGAAGCGTACATGATTCAGTATGACGTAGTTGTAATGGGCGGCGGCATCGCCGGTGCTATGGCAGCCATCGCCGCATCCAAGACTGGGGCGAAGACGCTTATTGTCGAGTCTCATGGTTTTCTTGGCGGCACACTGACCGCTAACGGCGTCGGTCCAATGATGACTTTCCATGCCGGCGAGAAGCAGGTCATTCAGGGCTTCACCGGGCATCTGATCGAGCGGCTGAAGCGGTTGGGCAAATCCCCGGGACATATTTTCGACACGGTCGGATTTACCTATTCTGTTACCCCGTTTGACGCCGAAGCGATGAAGCATGAGCTTGAGCTGATGGTCACGGAAGCATCCGGCGATATTTTGTACCATACGATGCTGGCAGGCGTTTATATGGAAAATGGCCGCATCACGGGCATACAGGTCTGCAATAAATCCGGGCTCAGCGACATCCATGCCTCCGTCTTCATTGACGCAACGGGTGATGGCGACCTCTCGGCCCTTGCCGGAGTCGAATACTCCAAAGGACGCGAATCCGACGGAGCAACGCAGCCGATGACCCTGAAAATGAAAATGTACAACGTCGATATCCCAAGGGTCAAGGAATATATTCACAGTCATCCGGAAGACTTCCCACTGTATAACGGGGATACCTCCATTATTGAGAAGTCCCCACGTCTGTCGGTTGGCGGCTTTGACAGCCTGTTCAGAATAGCCAAGGAGCGGGGTGAAATCTCCATTCCGCGTGAAAATATTTTATTCTTTGAGACTAATAACCCGGGCGAAGTCATCCTCAACACAACACGGATTATCGGCTATGACGCCACTGACGCGCACAGTCTCAGCCAGGCTGAAATGGAAGGCCGCAAGCAGTGCCGTGAGTTGGAGCTGTTTGTCCGCAAATACATACCAGGATTCGAGCATGCGGTTGTCGAGTCCACCGGACCAAGCATCGGTGTTCGTGGCTCGCGTCAAATCAAAGGCATCTATACGCTGACGGCCGAGGATATTTTGCAGCAGCGCCTGTTCGACGATACGATCGCCCATTCTGGTTATCCGATCGACATCCATAGCCCGGACGGCGAGGGCACCAAGCATCAGAAACTGGAATGGGGCGGCGTATATAGCATTCCTTATTCCTGCATGATTACCGCCTCCGTACATAACCTGATCGTTATCGGCCGCTGCATCTCGGCAACTTTTGAAGCGCAAGCGGCGATGAGAACCACTCCGACGACCGGAGCCATCGGTCATGGCGGCGGGATTGCCGCTGCACTCGCGGCGTTAGAGGGCAAGAACGTACAAGACATCGACATCAAGAAAGTGCAGACGATTCTCAAAGAGCAAGGGGCTTATCTAGAAATTTAGTTCAACTTATTTCACCCATTTGGAGAGGGGAAATTCAGATGACAACTACAATGTGGTTCCAAGCAATCGGTATTCTGCTCGTATTTCTGGTGTTTGTAGGGCTAATGATGACGCGCAAGCTTCCAACTATACTGGCGCTGCCCTGCATGGCGATTCTGTTCGCCATTATCGCAGGCGTACCGCTGTTATCAAGTGATCCAGAGTCAGCAACCATCGCCAAGACGATTCTGGCCGGAGGCTCGATGAAACTATCTGGCGCCATTGCTGGACTCATCTTCGGTGCCTGGTTCGGCCAAATTCTGAACAAAGTCGGCATCACCAAATCCATTATTCGCAAGGCGGCTGAGTTGGCCGGAGATAAACCTGTACTTA
Organism: Paenibacillus sp. KS1; assembly: GCF_001680695.1. Classification (NCBI taxonomy): domain Bacteria; kingdom Bacillati; phylum Bacillota; class Bacilli; order Caryophanales; family Paenibacillaceae; genus Paenibacillus; species Paenibacillus sp. KS1. The sequence continues at coordinate 5,540 of NZ_MAIS01000115.1, forward strand.
TAGCTATTCTATTTTTCATTACCGCATCCATTATTTTTTCAGCAGCAGGAGGACTGGGCATGGTCATCCTCGTCGGCACGATCGTCATTCCGATTATGCTGACGGCAGGCATTTCCCAATTCGTCGCTTCCATCGTTGTTCTACTTGCCGTTGGCGTCGGATCCCTGTTCAACGTGTCCAACTGGGCTGTATATGTCGATGTGCTTGGTCTTTCCGTTGACCAAATCGCCAACTACACATTGGTTGTGGCTTCCCCATTGATCCTCATTGCCCTGACCATGATCGTGTTCTATATCCGGAAAGATGGCAAAGGCCGCAAAGCTTGGACAATGCCAGCTGCAACACCTGGCGGCGGTGACAAAAAGGTGCCTGCGATTGCCCTGATTAGCCCGCTCGTACCGGTACTGCTCGTCTTTATCTTCAAGATCGATATCGTTCCGGCCGTTATTGCCGGTGCGATCGTCACGATCCTGCTCACCTGGCCAAAGCGTCCAGTCCATATCCTCTCCAGTGCCCTAGTGGAAGGAATTCAAGACGTTGCTGGCGCAATGGGACTCATGATCGGGATCGGCATTCTGCTCAGTTCCGTTATGTCGCCGCAAGTATCGGCGGTCATCTCGCCGCTGATCGAGTCCGTGCTGCCGAATACCCCACTAATGTTTATCCTGTTCTTCACGATTCTGTCGCCGCTGGCCATCTACCGCGGACCGCTGAACGTATGGGGCCTTGGCAGCGGCATCGCCGCCCTGTTCGTATCCGCAGGTATGACTCCGGTAGCTGCAATGCTTGCCCTGCGCGCTGTCAGCAACGTGCAATCCGTCTCCGACCCTACGAACTCGCATAACGTATGGGTAGCTGACTTCACGAAGAGCGACATTAACGAGATTCTGAAGAAGACACTGCCATGGACAATGGTATCCGTCTTGATCGCCGTCATCATTGGATCATTTATGGTGTTTTAAGCCCGGGTGAATTCAAGATTCGATGTCGAATAACTACATGATTAACTTCGTCCTCAAAAGTGGGCTTTTTGAATTACCTTTATAGATAAAACCGGGTACAAGGGCCCTGCGAAGAACCCTCGAGGCTCGAGCAGAAGGTCCTTGACCCGCCAACTGGAGGAGAACATGATGGGGAGAACGAAAGTAAGGGTCGGCATTGACGTCGGCGGTACGTTTACCGATGCGGCACTAATTGACAATGAAACATTTGAAGTCATTGAGAAAATGAAAATCCCAACCACCCACCATGACCCGGACGGCGTGGCCAAAGGGATTGTACAAATACTGAAGCGAATTCTGGACAGCAGAGGAATTCAGCCTGAAGACGTTACCTTCATCGCCCACGGAACAACACAGGCTACCAACGCTCTGCTCGAAGGAGACGTAGCACGTATCGGCATCATCGGTATGGGCTCGGGCATCGACGGGCTCAGCGCCCGCTCCGAGTCCAATCCGGGCGATATCGAGCTGGCTCCGGGCAAATTCCTGCACACATTTCATACGTATCTGGATTCCAAAAATATGACAGATGAGCAGATCAACAATGCCATCGACGAGTTGGCGGCTCAGGGCGCCGAGGTGATCGTCGCCTCCGAAGCGTATAGCGTAGATGATCCAACCAATGAGCTGCGTGTCGTTGATCTTGCCAACCGCAAGGGTCTCTACGCTACGGGCGGACATGAGATCAGCCAGCTCTACGGTTTGAAGACACGGACAAGAACAGCTGTCATTAACGCCTCCCTCATTCCGAAAATGATGGAGACCGCCAATATGACCGAAAAGTCCGTCAAGGATGCCAACATCCAGTCCCAACTCATGATTATGCGCTGCGATGGCGGTGTCATGAGCATTGACGAGGTTCGCAAGCGTCCGATTCTAACGATGCTATCCGGTCTTGCCGCAGGTGTTGCCGGGGCGTTGATGTACGAGAAGATTTCCGACGGAATCTTCTTCGAGGTCGGCGGAACCAGTGTCGACATCTCCGTGATCAAGAACGGCAAGGTAATGATCAAGAATGCTGAGGTTGGCGGCCACCGCACCTACCTGCAATCCTTGGATGTGCGCACGCTTGGCATCGCCGGCGGCAGCATGATCAAGGTGGCAGGTGGCAGAATTACCGATGTTGGACCGCGCAGCGCACATATCGCTGGTAAAGAGTACGAAGCCTTCACCCCGACAGAGAACATCGTCGATCCGAAGGTGAAATTCATCAGTCCCCGCGCGGGCGACCCTGCCGAATATGTCATCTGCGAATGCGCCGGAGGCAAAGAATTCTCGTATACACTAGCCGGAGCGGCCAACATTCTGAATTATATTCCCGAGGGCGATTATGCCAGAGGAAACAAGGAAGCAGCGCTGAAATCATGGAAGGCGCTGGCCGATCATGTTGGACTAAGCGTAGAGGAAGCCGCTAGACAGGTTATGAATATTGCCATCGATAAGACGATGAAGACCGTCAACGAGATGATCGAGGACTATGAACTCGACCGCAGCTTCGTCACGCTGGTTGGCGGCGGCGGCAGCGGTGCGGTGCTCGTCCCGGCAATGGCGGAGCGTGAAGGCTTCAAATCGCAAATCGCCAACAATGCGCCCTATGTCTCCACGATCGGCGTAGCGCTGGCTATGGTCAAAGAACAGCTTGAGCGGACGGTCGTCAATCCTACCGAAGAGGATATCAAGCGCATTCGCGCCGACATCATCGAGCGTATCGTACAGTCCGGTGCTTCTGAGGAGACAGTCGAAGTCAGCATCGAGATCGACAGCCAGAAGAATATTCTCCGCGCCATGGCGACTGGCTCCACCGAGCTGCGCTCCAAGGATCTGACACAGGAAGCAATGTCGGTGGAAGATATGAGAGACGTTGCTGCCAGCTCCATCGACCAGCCCCTAGAATCAACGACACTCGCCGCACAGACCGGGCGATGGAGCCTATTCGTTAGCGAGAACGTGAAGAAATCTTTTTTTGGCTTGTTCAAAAAGAAATCCAGCTCTGTCAGCGTTCTTGACCGTGAAGGCGTCGTCCGCTTCAAGAAGAGCAATGTGCACTATACGAAGCTGAGCAAATCCGCGCCGGAAGCGCTAAGCTCATTCTTGGACGATAACACCATTTATTCCGATGCCAATGCCACGATACCGAAGGTGTTTGTCTTTTATAAGGAGAAGATGCTGGACTTAACCGGCATGCAGACCAAAGAGCAGCTGCTGTCCATCCTTGAAATTGAAACCGAAATGCTCGCAACTGAGGATGAATTGCTGGTTGTGGCTTATCAGTAATAGGAATCCGCCTTGTATTCTATCGAAACTGCAGAGCGTTAAGGAGGCGTCCGAATGCTGGTACAACCCCTTTTGCCGAACTCACTGTCCGGTCTGTCCGGTCTGTCCGATGAAATCTTAGGTTGTATGGAGCTGTGCCAGGATCCATTGTTTCATAAAATACCGCCGGAGAAAATTCTGTATTACGTTCATGAGTCGCTTCAAGCCGGACGCTTGGCGGCTACGACGTACAAAGGCCTCGGCATTCGCCGCATGTGCAGGGATGCCGGACTTCGTTATGAGATCACGGAGGCTTCTGGCAAATTTCATAACGTCTCCTTTCGCGCACAGATCGATTTCTCCAAGACAACGCCGGAAATTATACTGTACGCCTCCTCGCTCAAGGGAATGCGGACGGTATGCCAAGAGGTCCTAGGCGAGAGGTTATGTGGCAGCGCAGCGGATCTCGACCTTCTAGTCGATATTCATCTGGCTCATGAGTTCTATCACTGGCTGGAGTATCGGGAGAAGATTTTTACGAATGAAAAGCTTGAGCGGATTGAGGTTTTTAGGTTAGGGCCATATACGAGGAAATCAAGCGTAGTGCAGTGCTGTGAGATTGCTGCGCATGCCTTCTGCAAAGAGCTGCTGGGACTTCCCTTCCTCCCCAATTTGCTGGACTATGCCTATTTGATCGGGGAGCAACAGCTTGCGAAGGGAGATTTTATGGAACAGATCGAAACTTGCAAATTATGGATAGGGCGAACTCTCAATACCTCACTCAGTATGATATAATGGGAAAAGCTATTGCCAGACACGCACCGGAGTAGTCATTTCCAGCGTTAGATCAGGAGGAGGTATCATGTCTTCACAGGTTCCGGCCGTCATCGCCAAAATCGTATCCCAATCACAAAAATTAACATATGGTGAGAATCAGATCGCCAATTTCGTCATACACAATCCGGATTTTATTACGCGCAACACGATTACGGCCATTGCCAATGAAATCGGCGTATCGGAGACAAGTATCAACCGTTTCTGTAAAAAGGTCGGATTCAAGGGCTTCAACGATTTCAAAATCGCCTTCGCCCAAGACGCCTTCTATCGGGATATGCAGGCTAAGAAAAAAGAGAGACGAGAAATCAATCCGATCGATGCGCTTGCACTCGATTATAATGAACTGATTGTCAATACATCAGCGCTTGTCACCGAGGAACAGCTCCGCCAAGTGGTAGACATTCTGAAGGGAGCACGGCGCATCTATATAATCGGCATGTTCGATTCTTATCTGGCCGCTATCGCCTTGAAGAATCGCTTGTCCATCATCGGCATCATGGCCGAAGCGATCAATGACAGCCGCGCCATGAAAATCGCCGCCGCACAATGCAGCAAAGAGGACGCTGTTGTGGCATTCTCCCGCTCCGGCTCGACGAAGGAAATCGTGGAGACGGTTGCGATCGCACAAGTTCACCAGGTCAAGACGGTTGCGATCACCTGTTACGATTCGTCACCCATTACGGAGAATGCGGACTTGAACATCATCGTGCCGGATAAGATATCGGTCAATAACAGCGCGCTGATGTCCAACCACATCACGTTCCTGTTCGTCGTCGATTTGATCATGAGCATCTTCATTTCATCGGACAAGGCTTACCTGAAGAAGAAGCTTGACAGTGAGGCCGTTCTGGCCAGCGATCAGGCGATGACCAACTATTATTTATGAACATTACAAAGTTCCTAAAGCGTTCTTTCCATCACGGAAGGGGCGCTTTTGTCATGACCACACTTGCGGGCAAAAACCTTTTTGGTCAAATCCATATATATGTGAAAGTTCCCCCGTTACCGCTCACTTCCACTCATCCGGCATCAATGCCGCATAATGCGGGTGCAGATAACGGTCATCGATCAGCAGTAATTGTCCCTGATCCGTCTCTGTACGGATCAGCCGCCCGCCGGCCTGCAGTACCTTGTTCATACCCGGATATACGTAGGCATAGTCAAAACCGTTCTTGCCCTGCGAGTTGAAGTAGTCGCGGATGATATCACGCTCCAGGCCGATCTGCGGCAGTCCAACACCAACGATGGCAACGCCGGTCAAGCGATCCCCCACTAGATCGATCCCCTCGGAGAAAATTCCGCCCATTACCGCAAAACCGATCAATGTCCCTTCATTTCCAGCATCGAAGGCTGACAGGAAACTTTCCCGCTCCTCCTCCGCCATATCCCCCCGCTGTAGCAACAGCCGCAAGTTTGCATCTTCTGCATGAGCAGCAGCAAAAGCTTCATAGACGAGATTCATATAAACATAAGAAGGAAAAAAGAATAAATAGTTTCCGGGACGGTCGGTAATCATCTGCCCCAAGCGTCTCGCCAGCTCAAGCTTGGTTCCCTCGCGATCGTGATAACGCGTCGACAACGGCTCGATCTGAACCGCGAGCTGCTCGCGGGAGAAAGGAGACGGCAGCGATAATGTATAATCCTCCTCTGGACTTGCCCCCAGCATGTCCCGAAAATAGGACATTGGCGTAAGGGTAGCCGAGAAGAAAATATGCGAGCGGAAGCCCTTGCCCATTTCCCGCAGCAGATGAGAAGGATCGAGACAGAACAGCTTCATGGATACCTCTCTCGAAGAAATCTCGGCATAGGTTACATATCTTTCGTCATATAGTTTGCTGATCCTCACAAAATTCCGGGTCGCAAAATAAACCTGCAGCAAAAATTGCGACTGCTCTGTATCCTGACAGGAGCCAAGCTCCTCTTCTGCTGCGAGGATCAATGCCTCGGCCCGTTCAACCAGTTGTACAGGAACTTCCTGCGTAATTTGTGCGTTTCCGTCCGATTCTTTGCGCAGTTGTATAAAGAAGGAATTCACTGCCTTGGCCGCCTTGTGCACCTCAGCGTTAAGCTCTTTATATTCCCGCTGCAAGCTGAGAAAATCCCCTTTATTCAATGTGGCCGAATACATCTCTCGCGCCCGATCCACCAGATTATGCGCCTCGTCAATCAGAAGCGCCGTCCGGCTCTTCCGCTCGGCGAACATTCTTTTCAAAGAAATTCTAGGGTCGAAAATATAATTATAGTCGCAAATAACCGCATCCACCGCATAAGCGAGATCAAGCGAAAATTCAAACGGACAAACTCGATGCTTGCGTGCATATTGCTCAATGATTTGCCGGGTGATAAGCAACTCATTAGTCAATATATCAAGTACCGCCCCATTAATTCGATCATAGTAGCCATCCGCGTATGGACAATCTTCCTTGCGGCAGCTCACCTGATCCTGAAAACAAATTTTCTCCTTGGCCGTAATGGTTACGGTATGCATCTGCAATCCTTGCGACTGCATCAGGGCGAACGTCTCCTCCGCTGCGGTTCGGGTAGTCGTCTTGGCGGTCAAATAGAAAAACTGCTCAAGCTGTCCCGTCCCCATTGCCTTTACTGCGGGAAATGTTGTCGAGATCGTCTTTCCGATCCCTGTGGGAGCTTTGGCAAATAATTTTACTCCCTCTTCGATCACTTTATAGACCGCTCCCGCTAATTTACGCTGTCCAGCCCGATAATTGCTGAAAGGGAAATCCAGCCCGCTGATGCTTCTGTCTCGTGATATCCGGTGATCGCGAAGCATCCGCGCGTAAGGAGCGTAATTCTCTACCATATCCCGTACAAATAACTCCAAATCCGCAAAAACTACTTCCTGCTGAAACCGTCTTTGTTCGCCCGTTACGACTTGTACGTAGGTCAATTGGATTTTCATTCGAGCATTTCCATGCTCTCTGGCGTACATATAGGCATAGCATTTAGCTTGAGCCCAATGAACCGGATAGGTATCCTCCAGTGACTGTGGGATCTCGCCAGAAGTCGACTTAATCTCATCGATGACGACGGCTCCGTCTTCCTCTACCAACAACCCATCGCAGCGCCCTTCTATGACAAACATCAGATCTCCGCAAGGAATCTCTGCCGATAAATATACTTCTTTCTGATCCGCCTCACCGTAAGTTCGCTGCACCTGCTGATGCGCTTTGGTTCCCTCCGTCAGGGCCGTTCCCGTCCTGAAACCGCTATCCAAATCCCCGCTGCGGTACACGTACTCAACCAAAGGCCTCACAGCGATTTTCACTTGATCCTTCATCGCTTCACCCGCTGACTTTCGCTATAGAACATTTGTTCCATAGTATACCATAAAACGGTTAGTTCTCCTTACTTTTAATGAACCTTTTTCAACAAATCCTTTCTTCACAAAAACAACAGCGCCCTTGCATTCATTATGAACGCAAGGACGCTGTCAACTCGTTAATCACGAAGTTCGATTTTTAGAGGCTTTTGCATCTGCACCAGCGCCTGTTTCTGCCGCAAATTCCGTATCAACATTTGGAACACCTAATTTCTTTTTTACTTGCTTGGAATTATGCTTCGCATCATTCTTCTTGTTCATCACATTACACCTCCTCATGTCATGAGAACCCGTAATTATCTGAGCGGTTTGAGAAAACCCCAGTTTCCTCAAGTAGTATTATGTAATGAGCAGCTTCACCCTATGCGTTGTTCATGCGAGCAGCACGTCTATGGCATAGCCTGATGCATGAATATGATGTTACCTTTAACGATTTCTACCTACACTTTCAACTTCTAATGTACTGTTTGGTTGTTTTGATTGTCTAACAAGTTTTCCTCCTACAAAGTATCTACCGTATTCCTTTATTGTTTTTTCAATTTCTATTTCAGTTGGAATCTCTCTTATTCTCCAAGTTAAAAAATAGGCTTCTACTTTGCCCCCATAGAAAACCCAAGAAAAAAACCTCTTCGCAAATTTATGTGCTCCCTTAGCTCTAAATCTATTCATTGATTCCCTATCTCTCCAAATTGTAACCGTTTGACCAATTCCCCCCTGCAATTGCCCTGAAAGTTTCGCATATATTAGGTTTTCATTCTTGGTGAGTTGTTTCTTTACAAATTCATTTACAATACCATTTATTATTATTCTGATAAAATCAAATTTCTCTCCACGAGTTACTGAGATAATTGCATTTTCAGGCAAATCTGTGTCGCTTTCACCTAATGTAAATGTGGCTCCGTATTTATTGTTTGGATCTGGATGCTTTCCCCACACCTTCATAAAAAGCCCCTCCAATTATACTTTTAGGACTTTCGCCTAACTTTTTGTATTCAGAAACGCCCCAACTTAGATTGCTCTTATCTAAGGCTGGGGCGTTTATCGCCTGAGCCTCTTCCATGGTAATACATCTGACAACCAAGAGGCGGTAGAACTGATGCATGAATACTTTGTTAGCAGATGTCCCCGACTTATTCGGTTCATACCACTTCTGTCCTTCTTCCATG
>NZ_MAIS01000113.1:0-17561 GCF_001680695.1 Paenibacillus sp. KS1
GGTAAACGTAGTCAAGGTAGACTGTGACGATTCCCCTGCCATCGCGTCCGAATACCGAGTTATGTCTATGCCGACGGTCATGATGTTTCATAACGGTGAGCCGGTAGAAAAACTTGTCGGGCTCCGTCCTAAAAATGTGTATGAAACGCTGATCGAGCGGTACGCTTATTCTCAATAAAATAAAATAATATGCTTAAGCAGCCTTCGCTCGTGCTTTCATCGGGCTAAGGCTGCTTCATTTTTTTGGTAACCGCTCGTAGTTGTAGACTGCCACTTATCCAACGGGGAAACTGGTTATGGTACTGCAATCCAGTGTGTTTGCCAAGGAATCGAGCGTAATAAGAATTGCAGCCTCATGAAGATAAGCTCCAGTCGCTCCCTTCCTGCTGTCGGCTTCACAGCCTGGCATACAAACCACCCAATGTCAACAACTCGTCATGCCAGCCTTGTTCCGCGATTGTTCCTGATTTCTTTTTTTAGGATAAAACACAATACTCCACGAAGTCATATACCATAATGTGAAGGGGGAGGGCTATCCATGAATTGTCCGGTATGCAAATCACAATTCATTAAATACTTTCATCGTTATAGCCAATTTAACTTATTGCAATGTTCTAATTGCGAGTTGGTATTTCAGGAAGGATTATCAAATATCAATACTAAAAAATTTATTCCGGAAATTTATAATGAAGCTTGGTTCAACCTTTAACGCCGTTGCTTTTTGGCATGTGCTCGAACATGTTCCAGAACCAATTACTATCTTTTCTCGCCAAGCTCCACACCGAATTCATATGGATATCAATCTAAGTCTACAGAAATCGACCGATACAAAGAAATTTCTATACCAGAGAAGATGGCTCTTATTCCCCATCTCCAAGCAGACATGCGCGGACATGAATTGTATGTCATATCACGTAAAAAGACGGATGTCAAGCCAAACGCGACAAAATGTTTTAGGCCGTTTTCCAAACTAGACATTGTATATCCGACATCCCCCTAGTAACCTAGCATTCAATGTTTATTCGAATCTATCTTTCTCCGCACCCGCCACCACATAGCGGACGCCCCACAATCCAATCGTCAGCACGAGCGATGGCACCGTTCCCATCGAATCCATTCGCGTTCGCGGTTCAAGCGTACCGGCAGCGAGCGCATGGCTCATAGTCTTCTCTGTCATTCGGTACAGGATGACAAAAAAAATAGAGGCTGACTGTCAGCCTCTATTTCTCAATATACTCAACTATTTTCTGATTCACAAGTACTTCGCTTATTTTCCCTACATCTACCATTTCACCCAAAGAAACAATCGCTTGATAGGATCGCTGCTGGGTCGGCTCGGCCGAAGTCCCGCCAGCGCTGCCATCTGCTCCTCCGGCTGGTGGCGCCGCTTCTCCCGGCGGTGTGTCTACCGGTGGCGTGTTTCCCGGCGGCGTGGCTCCCGCCGTCTCGTTCGGCTGCGCACTGTCCTCTTCCCCTGTCGAGCCTGGCTTGCTATCAGAAGAATCGGCTGGTTGTCCGCTCCCGCCGCCATTCTGAGCCTGCTGCCCGCCGCTTGTGGAAGAAGAAGCGGCCCCCGAAGAACAGAGATGCTGCACAGGATGATCCTTATACGTCTGCTCGGGGCCACCCTCCAGCTTCAATGTAATCGTGCCGGCCTGAAAAGCGGAGCATTCCGCCTCCGTTCCGAACTCGAATACAAGCTCTGTCGTCGGCTTCCATTCGCCGTCCACGGAATCTTCGACTTGCCTCGCGTAGACTTGCGGTTCGATCTTATTGGTCCGCTCTTGCGGAGACGGCGCAGGATTGGACGCAGTGATATCCGCCACTGCGGGCTTGCCGCTGTCGAAGACGCCGGAAGCCGCCAATCCGCCGCCGATGACCAGGATCGCGGTCGCGAACCACACCATCGCTTTCCTGTTGCGCCGTAGCCATCTGACGATGGGCGGCGATAACTCACTGCGGGCCTTGACGTATGCAGCCTGAAGCGGCGCACCCGCCTGCTCGAAATAGAGCTTACGGTTCGTCCGGTTTTTGAACGCGTCTTGGTCGTATTTTTTGAAATAAGCGACCACCGCCGCGGCATATCCCGGCTCGAGCTTCCTTTCTCGCGAGAACAAGCGCTGCTTCTCGGACCAGTTCATGAACAGATAGACGGTCTCCCGGTTCGGCGCATGCAGGTGCAAATAATGGAGCAGCGCTCCGTATTCGATCAAGCCTGTGTCGGCATCCCGGTAGAACGCCAGCACTAGCCGCCGGAAGCGGGACGGCTCCAAATCCTTCTGCAGCCAGCGTCGTCCAAGTTGCTGCAACCGATCCAGCTCGGCAGGCGATAACCCGCCGAAGATCGATTCATCCGGCTCGGCGTCGCGGAACCAGCGGTATGCAGCCAGCATGACATTCGCCGTGGATTGCACCTGAGGCGAATAACGGGCGACCCATTCCCTCACCTCGCCCGGGTGCGCTAGGAAACCGATCTGGAGGAACGCTTCCTGGCGCGTCTGCTCCAGATTCAGCTCCGTCAGCAGGAACACATTCGCCGCATAAGACAACTGCTCCATCAAGAGCAGCATATCTTCGCCGGCAATCCGCCCCTTCTCCGCGAGAAGGTGGTCTACCGTATCCAGCACCGCGTTCACGGCGGACACCGGCTCCGCATCATGCCGCAGCTTCTCGGCAAGCTGCCCGGCAGCCAGCTCGGTGAACTCAGCCTTGCGCAGCAGTACCGGATGCTGGCTGGACCAATGGTGAGCCAGCTTCACAAGCTCCTCGGCCCGGACGATCTCCTGGAATTTCTGCCGCATATACGGGAAGAAAAGCTCCACCGTCTTGCCGCCCCGCAGCAACGTGTCGAAGAAAGGCTTGCTGACGCTGTCGCTGCCCTCGATGAGCGCATAATAGGCTTCCGTTCGCTCACGGCTCTTCGCCTGATTGGCTTCATATAAGCTCCGGATCAAGTACCCGAGCAGATCGCTGCCCAGCGCCGCCCCGGCAAGCGCTTCGAATTCCATGAAGCATTTCACGATAGCCGGATCGGGCATCTCGCCCTGCTTGACGAGCTCATACTCGCGCTGGAAGCCTCCGCGGAACAGCTCCGCCAGCCGCCGCTTCGACTGAACAGCCCCTTCCGGCGCCAAGTAATCGAGCATCGAACGCAGCGCGCCAACCCGATTCTGCATATACACAGAATCACTGCCTTCCTCGATCTGGTACAAGACAGCCAGCTCGTGGCAGCTCGCGATCGCGGTATGCCGCTGCGAGTCCATACCCTCCAGCATCTGCTCGTGGAAGACATAGAAGGCTTCCGCCCGCCCGGGCTGATCCAGATTGCTCCAGGCGAAGCTCAAGTAGGGCTGCTTCCCCAGATCGATATCGACATTCGTCACCCGCTTGGACGCGAGATCGAAGGTATAATCCTTGTCGATGCTGCGATCATTCGGGCGCAAGCTCCCTTGCTCGACGAACGTCAGATGAATGCCCTTCCGGCTCTGCGGCTCCTTCGAGAACGTCAGGAAGCCGAACGCACGGCGGTACGCATACGGCAGACTGCCGTACAGCACGCCGACCAGCTGCAAGGCAGTCTCTGACAATTCCTCCACCGCGACGTCGAGCGCCACGAACACTTTGCGTCTTGTGACAACGGACGAGATGACGGCGAACAACAGCTTCTTGAACATCTTCTCGTCGATGCCGAGGCTGGCGAGCAGGGAGGCCGGCGAAGCCGGACGGCGCGCTTCCGCCGCGGCAGGAATCCTCTCCAACTCAGGCAGCTCTGTGCCCTGCTCGATGTCATAGCTGCCGCCGAAGTCCGCGTTCAGCAGCGAGGGGTAGTCCTTCACCGCTTCAGCCGCCTGATCGGCGGGCATAATATAGTTATGGGTGAAGAAGGCGCTGCGCAAGCCCGTGAAATCCGCCGCCTGATAGATGCTGCGGCCTAGGACGAGCTGCCCCATCTCAGCGTGGAACAGGTGCAGTGCTTGCGGATAGCGCGCTTCGTCCTTCTCACCGCGCGCGGCCAGCTCCGCCGGTGCGTCATAGACACAGAACGGGTGCAGTACTTTTTTGATGAATCCGGTATCAAGCCCGCCGGAGACCGCGATCGTGTCGAAGCCTTCGTTGGAACGGAAAATACCGCGCCGCTCCCGCGTGTACATTTGCTGCTGGATGCGAGAGGATCTGTTCGATGTCAATGCTGCTCTCTCCCCTCGATATAATTCAATTGATGCAACAGCCAGATGAACGGCTCATCTACCCGGATTGGACTGACAACCCCCTGCAGCTTCTGATTGACCGGGTTGCTGCCCAATGCCGACACGGCGAAGTAGGCCGTATTGGAGAAATAGACATCCATCGTTCCTTTGAATGGACGGTCCACCTTCTCGATGAAGCGCCGGATCTCACCGTCGATATTATGGAATTCCGTCAGATCAAGATATTTGCGATGAACCATATTGTGAAAAATATTGCTATTCGACTTAATATAGTCTCCATCCTCATCTTTCAACGCATGCAGCATGTCGCTCTTCGTCAGTACGACCGCCGTCGGGATGTCGGTCTTATTCTTGTCCTGGTAAGCGATGAAGTCGCCGAACAGCGTCAGCACGACATCGCGCGGCTCGTCATATTGCGGTACCCAATCGTCGGAGGCTCCGCCGTATTGCATACGGATTTTTTCACGAATCGACCGAATTTGCAGCGGATCGATCATGAAAAGAATGCCGGTCGAATTTTTAATATGCTGGCCATGCAGGCCAAGATAATCCTGATCGACCATCCCTTCCCCCGCGACATCAAAAAACACCAGTGTGAGCGGCGGCTTCGTCTCATCCTTGAAGACGAATTGAAAGATGAACGGCTCCTGCATCTTCTCCTTCTGCGTCGACGCGAGCAGATCGCCGCGTTCGAACAGAGGCTCCTCGTACAACGTGCGGAACTTGCGGCTTATCTCCGCATTGAGCGGCATGCAGGCGGCATCGAAATGATCGGCCGTCACATGCTGGAGCGTATGAATCAGCGAGGTCATGTAGACCGATTTGCCGACCTGGGAAGCTCCGATAATGGAAATGATATTGCTCGGCACCTTCCCTGCCGTTACGGGCAGCTCATTATGGCAGTGCGGGCACAGCCTTCTGCGCGTGACGACGCCATAGCGGTCATTCAGCCCGATAAGCACATGGTCGGAATACAGATGATGCTCCTCGGGAACATCGCGCGGCTCGATGACCGCCTCCATATCATAGACCGTGTCCAAACCGAAGCGATCCCGGTATTTGTTCAGCTTCTCATCCTCCTGCAGCGCATAATTCTCGTCATCCTCGCGGTGATGCGCCGCGCGGAACACGACCTCCGCCGGCTAGAACTTGCTGAAGCAGTACGGGCATACGATATCATAGAACAGCGGCCGTGACGCCGGCTGCGGCTTGCGCTTCAGAAAATCAAAAATCCCCAATGTCTTCTCCTCCTCATTCCGGTATCAGCTCGTACAGCTGGCCGTATTGGCGGCCGTCGGTGAAGAAGAGCCGAATAAAATCGTCCTTCCCGATCTCAATCTCCGGCAGCATGTTCCGGCCCGGGGCGAACGGCTCGACGAACGGGTAGACCGTGCCGTCGTCTTTACTGGCGGGATAGCCGCCGTGCTTCTTCACATAGCACAGCACATCCGCAGGGAGCGGCACCTCTGCCGCCACCTGGATTTGCGCCGTCTTGAATGTTTTGAACCAGCCGCCTTTATAGCGGATCGAATAACAGATTCTCGCCCGGCCGGTGCTCAGTGCGATCCGGTTCCCGCCATCCTGCTGGATGACGAGCTGCTGCTGTCCGTCCTCCTGCAGCAGACAAGCGTAGATGGTATAGACGAGCCGCCCGATCCCATCAATCCGGTCATGGTACCCGTTGTTGGCTTTGTACTCGTCTCTCGTATACAGCTTCAGCTCCGCAGCCGGCGGACGCTCGGCCGCCGGGCGATCCGCCGCCGCCTTGTGCACGTAGACGGCCTGAATCGTATCGGGCCACAGCCATCGCAGCGTACATCGATCTTCGTCAATACTATGTGCCAGTCTGCGGATGATCGGCGTCTCCGGACCCGCTTCCGAATAATACATCTATCATAGCCCCCTCCACACTAGAATCCACGGCTGTTCTGATCGGTCTGCCGTCCGGACAGGCTGCTGCCTTCATTCCCCGCCGCTCCTCCTCGCCGGCGGCTTTCCTGCTGCCGCTGGCTCTCCTGCACAGGCACGGCCAGCGTGAACAGCGCAATGACGCCCGCCAGCACTAGATCGGCGCCGAGGCGCACGGCTCCGTCCGCAAGCGGTCGTCCGGACAAGCCGGCCTCCAGCAATAGACCAGCAAGCAGCCCCGCCACAGCCCCGCCGATAGCGAAGCTCTTGGCAAGATAGCGGTTGTCGAACACGAGGCCGAGCGACAAGCCAAGCGTAGTGCCAATCAGCGCGAGGGCAATGACATGCAGCGCCTTATAATAGCCGCTGTCCCGAAGCGGCCCGGAACGCTCCGTCACCAACGTCCGATCGCCGATGCTGCTGTAGATCTGCTCGAAAACGAACGACAGATCGTCCGCTTTGGACACATCGTAATACTGGCCGCCGGTCTCGTCCGCGATCTGGCGTAGTAGGCCCGAGCCTTCCGCGTCCACCAGACTGAGGCCGATCGTGTGAACGGCAATATGCTTCGCCTTATAATCAGCGAGCACTTCGTTCGTATTCACTTCGCTGAAGCCGTCCGACAGCAGGACGGCCATCGTGCCGCCCGAATCAGCCGGATTGTCCTTAATATGCTTCATCGCTTCGGATAGAGACAGGCCGATATCCGTACGGCCCTGCGTCGGCTGGAGCCCATCCATCTTAGCGAACAGCTCATCCTTGACAGCCTGATCCTTCACTTGCACGAAAGGCTGAAGCAGGGTCACGCTGTCGTTAAATACAAACACAGCTACCCGCTTGTCCCGATCCATCTCTTCGATCATTCGCTTGGCCGCTTTATAGCGATCCTGGTTCGGATCCGTCTGCTCCATGCTGCCCGAATTGTCGATCACAAGCACGATATTTTCGACCGACTTCACGCCGCCCGCTTCAATCTGGTAGGCTGCTTCGAGCGTCAGCCCCGCGATGAACAGCAGGACGAGCGTCGCGGGCACGAGCACCAGCCACGATGTGCCCGCATACCGCTGCCGCCACGATTGGCCATTCAGCCGGGGCGAGATCATCTCGGCCGTCAGACAGGCCAGGCCGATGAATAGGGCGATGATCCCGAAGTAGAGCCCGCTCACCACGACATCCGGCCAGTGGCCAACCATACGACACAGCAGCCACTCCCCGGCGGCCCAGCCGACCATGCCTCCAATCAGGCTGAACAGCACCATGAGCCAATTCACTTTTCGCTGCATAAATATAGCATCCTTTCACATAACCTCACATAAAATACGTGTTCATAAAGGCCGGTATTTACATATACGTTCAGGTAATCGTCATGACCCGCTCCATGCCAGGTCCGCTGCCCCGGGCGCCGCTGCTGCCCCCCGATCGATGCGTGGCGTTCCGTTTCCCCGCCATCCCCCCGAGAACGGCAGCAGTCCGTACGGAACGCCTGCTGTCCCGCACGGAAGCCCGGCGGAAGCTCGCCTGGCATACCCGGATTAACGGATAGGCGGCAGCAGTCCAGGATCGATACCATGGAATCGGTACCCGTTCTGCACGTAGCTCTCGTAATACATTTTGCCGTTCCGGTAATACATCAGGTCCTCGACGCGGAAGCCGCCCATCATGTTCAGCTTCTCTACCCCGCTGCTTCGCTTCTCGTGCACGCAGCCGAGCTTGTAGATACGGGACGTCTCCTCCTCGTTCAACGCATACCGCATAAATTCGCTCGTCGCGTCGCCGAAAAAATATTTCTCCTCGTAGCGATGCTTATGCGTATAATCGAGCAAGCGGATATGAATGCCAGCATTTTCCTCCAGCGTCCGATACAGCTTCTTGAACAGTTCGTCCCGCGACAGCACCTCCTGGTTGCTATAGTCGATCGTCACGTTCGCCCGCCGCAGCAGTTCTTCCTCGAACGTCTGCCGGAACGGAGCCGCAGTCAACATATGATCCCGGCATACCTCGCACAGTCGCGCGGCCAAGGCTTCTATCCCCTGCTCCAGCAGGCAAGTGACGCTGCCCATATACCGCTCTTCGCCGAAGGCCCCCGGCCCCCGCTTCGACTCGATGTCCCGCATGACATCCGCCGTCACACGTTCATAATACTCCATAATATTTTGGCCGATATAATCATCAGCCCGGCGGATGCTGGCGAGCGCCGCTTCCCGGAGCGTCCGTTCCAGCGACTCCAGCTGCTGCACGTACTGCTTGCAGATCGCGTGCAGCCGTTCCAGCTCCGCTTCATATTTCCGATACAGCCGCAGCTCCGTCTCCAGCCGCAGCACCTCCAGCTTCTGGAAGTACACGGTGTCGAAGAAGGCGCGGATGAAGCTGCGTACATTGTGCTTATCCATCAGCGGCAGCCGTTGGAACGATTGCGCCTCCACCGTCTCGCTATACTTCTGCTCCAGCTCCGCCCGCGCCGCTTCCAGCGCTCTTGCCGCCTCGCGGATGCGGCCGTGCAGAAGCGGCCAGACGCTGCCCGCTTCCTCGGCCTCGTTCGTCCAGGCGTACACATGATAGAAGCAGGTATCCGTCTGGGCGGCCAACCGCTGCCGTACCGCATCATGCAGCTCGTCGTCCGGAAGCTGCCGGATCGCGCTCTCGGCGGCCCGTTCATAGTTCTCCCGGAAAAAAGCGGTGCAGCCGCTGCCGAACAGCGCTTCCTCTGCTTCGCGCAGCGTCATGCGCTTCAGCTGGCTGAAGCTGATGCCATGCGTCATCAAGCCGTTCATGTCGCCGAGCCGCTCCGCGGCCGGGACCGTCTGATCGACCTGGGCCTCTATCGCTTCCGTGTTCAGTCCGAACCAGGCAAGCTTTTCCGCGGCCGTTCGCTCGGGCCCGCCCTTCATCCGCTCGGTCAGCTCCCGGTAGAAATGGTACAGCACAGCGAGCGCTATCGAATGATTCGGGCGCTTCACCTTCGAGAAGCCCGCCGAGACGAACCCGATCCGGCCGGATTCGGTCATCAGATTGTTGCGCAGGGAGGTGTTGTTGTAGCTATCCATTCCATGCGCCCCAGCCGAGTCGATCCGCTTCCGGTTTTTCAACAGGTTCATATGGCAAATGATCTCGTAATTGTCTTCTTCGTCGAAGGATGACATGCCGCGTTCATTTTTGTCCGTCAGCACATAGACGAGATCGAATAACGGCGAAGCGGGATGCGTCACCTCGATCGCAATCCTGTCTTCCGTCACATGCAGCGGGGCCGAGAACGAGTAGTCTGGACTCTGCATATAATCGAGCTCACGCAGGAACGCGACTCCCGCCGAGCTGGCATAGCCGAAGGATTCGGCTTGTTCCCGCTCGCTGATGAGCGCGTACAGATCCGTCTGCACCGACTTGAACGATTGCTGAAAAATCGCTTCCGCCAGCAGCGTAATTTCCGGCACCAGCACAGTGAGCGGATCATCGGCTCGCGTAATGACCGCCAGATGAATCCGGTCGAACGAAGCATAGAGGCGGCCGTACTCCGCGATATCGCTGCTCACCTTCCGCAAGATGCGGTTGAGCTCAAGCAGGCCGCCCTCCTCCGCGTAGAACTTACGGTGCACATCGCGGCGTATCGTCCTGCGGCTGTCGTTATCCCCGCTTCCGCCGAGCGGAAGCACGAGCCGGGCAACTCTGCCGCCGGGTTCTGCGCCATGCCGTGCAGAAGCGGCGCTGCGGGCGGCGGAATCTTCCCCGCCAGAGACTTCTACCCCTAGACCACGGGACGCAATGTGTACGTACATGACGCCGGCACTGTTATCCCATTTCCGGTCGCTAATCTGGATCATCGGCTCAATCGCGTCCCCCGCCTTGTCGCCGATGAAGAGGAACACCGTCGGATAATGAATGCTGCTCTGGTTATCGTCCCGGCCGGTGAGTCGATCCTCGTCGCGCGCATATTCGGTTGCGAACCTTTCCACTTTGGTCTGCGTCATCATCTTATTTCAACTTTCTCCGAATGGCGTTCAGCTTGGTCGTCAACTGCTTGTAGAACTGGTACGTATCCTCGCCGTTCGCCAGCTCGATTTTCTCGTATTCCAGCCGCTCGCGCGCCTCTAGGAACGCCGTGTACAGCTCATCCAGCTTCGCCAGCAGCGGATCGACATCCTCCGTTGCCGTCATCTCGGCGGCGCGGCGGGCCGATTTGCGCAGCAGCGTGCCGCGATGCTTCTCATCCAGGCCGCGGAAATGCTCGTATACCTCGTACTCGACATAATCCCGGCTCTTCATCAGATTGACGAACGGCTCCCACGCTTCCTCTTCCTCGTCGCGGTCATATACATAGAGCGCGCCTTTTTTGCAGATCGTTCCGGTGTACATCGCTTCGATGAATTGATCCTGCTGCTTCTCCTCGTCCTGATGCTGGCCGAGCAATTGCTCGAATTCCGCCACCTTCGCCTTGATCGCTTCGTACTTGGCCAGCTCCTCACGCAGACGCGCGATCAGCTCCGGCGAACGGATCAGATTCTCCTTCGCCAGCTCCTCGCTGATGCTGCCGAAAATATCTTTGGTCTCAACCGGCTCCAAGCCCTCTTCGAGCAGCCGCTTCAGATCCAGGTATGCGCGCTTCACTTCCCCGAGATTCGGCTTCGCGGCCTGCAGCTGCATATCGTAGCTTGTGAGCATGTCCGTGAGGTTGAACGGCTTCGTGAAGACGATGGCATAGCGGTTGCTCGTATTGTCGTCCATCCCCTTCTCGATGACAGTCTTGAACCGCGCGCCCCGCTCGAACTCGGTGCGGACGCGGGCGTTGTATTTCTGCACCCGTTCGTTCCGGTACGTATCTCCCCAAGATTGCTCCGGGATTGGGGAAGGAAGATACGTCCAGTTCGCCTTGTCGGTCTGCACAAGATGGCGGCCGATCCCTTCTTTGTCGAGAATCGTGCGCTCATAACTCTCCTCGTATACTTTGAGCGGCGTATAGACGAAGAGCGGCACCCCGTTATGCGTATTCAGCCAGAATATGCGGTTCTTCACCTCGCTCTCCTTGACGGTGAAGTTCGACTTGCCGACCGCATTGTTCTGGTAGTTGCGGATCCCTTTGAGAATGCTCGGCGCCTTGACGGGCACTGATACGAAGCCCCAGCGCGGAAAATGCAGATTGCCCGAGCTGTTGCTCAAATGGAACACCGGAACCGCCTCGTCATCCAGCTTGCTCGCGATCTGGCGCTCGACGAACTTATCGATCGACTCGTCGTTGCCGAACTTCATGACAAGGAACTCTTCCATGGATTGCGTAATCAGATCGCCGAACTTGTCCGACAGGAAATCCGAAATCGATCTGACGATATCAAGCTCCTGCTCCTTGACCCATTGGTTCGAGTGATTCAGCAGTTCCAACGAGAAGTCGCGGATCAGGTCGTCGACTTCCTTCTGATCCATAATGTTGCTGATCACTTTCGAGATGTCTGGTACGCTGACGATGTTCCAATAATAGGTCCGGTTCCCCTTATGGTCGGCTTGCTCCTCGCCGTTGATCAGAATGTCGCCGTTCTTCTCGAAGATCGAGTTGAGAGCGTTCAATATTTCAGTAAATACGCTATAAATGCGGTTGTTCTCATGGTTCAGCAACTGATACAGATCTTCGTAGAATTCGATCATCTGCTCCGTGCGCTCCACATCGGCATGCAGCCAATATTCCTGAATTTTGGCTTCGATGTACATATTTTTCTTCTTGTCCTTGGAAATAAAGGCGCTCTTCGCATCGCCGAGACGCTCGCTCGCCTGCTCTTGTGCCGCCTCGATGTCGCGCGGAATATGATGCAGATTTTCGCGCAGCGTCTCGATGTAGGAGAGCAGCATTTTCAACAAGCAGAAGCCCTTCTCCGTGTAGATAAGACGAGACACATAGAACGGCCCCTGCTCCGGATGGAGGAACATCCGCCGGATCTGATCGGTGAAGCTGCCGACGATCTCGCCGGGAAGCTGCTTCTTCGCCTTGATGTATTCCTCGCGCGCCCGTGCTAGGAATGTCTGCTCCAGCTCCGTATCCATATTGACGACTTGCATTTTGATGACATTGTTATAGCTCAGGCGCTCGCTGTTCTCGAAGCCTGGCAGCGGCTCCGGCACGCGCGATTCGAACGTCTTCACCATCGTGTCGAGATCGACGCCTAGCTTGCGGGCGAACTTCTCGACCTCCTCCTGGCTCGGCGCCTTCTGGAACATCTTCTCCATCTTCTGGAACAGGCGGTACCCGAGATAGGTTGTCATCTCTTCGATCGGCAGGACGGCCGACGAAGCCCCGATGATGTTATATTCGTAATTCGCCGGAAACGCCCGGTTCATCTGGGCGATATTCGTGCGGATGTTGCTGATGTAATCGTGAATCGCGAATTCCTCGCCGGACTGCTTCTCCTCGCTCGCCATGAAGTTCGTGATGTTCTCCGCCGTCACGTTCATACAGTAGTCATACGCGTTCTCCAGCAGCTTCCCTTCCGTGTTCGTCGCCGAGATCAGATGGCACAGGTTGAACGGTGACAGTGGAGAATTGACCGTCAAAATGTTGCCGTACTTCTGCCGGAAGCGCTCGCCGCGGCCATCGACGTTCATCCAGTAATCAAGCTCCTTGAGCGCAGCGTAGCCGTTCTTCTTGATATATTCGCGCGTATGCTCGCTTAGGCTCTTGTTCGACAGGTTCACGTCCGGAGTGAATAGATAGCCGAGCGTATTGACGCGATCGATGCCTGCCGAGCCATAATCCCGCTCGATAATGCCGCGCACGATATAGGCGATGTCCAAGAAGCAGCCGCTGCCGGTCCCGCCGGACAAGCCGGACAGCAGAAACACCATCAGCTTCTTGTTCGTGCCGACGGACAGCGTCTTAATCTTCTTGTCAATCGCCTGCACGACCTGATTGATCTTGGTGAACAGCAGCAGGCGGCCCGCCTGGCGCACGCCGGCGGCGCCGTTCATTCCGTCGGTGATGCTCAGCTCAGGGGAGAGCCACTCGGTAATATATGGCTCCAGAATGCTGCGGTTCTGCAGCAGCCCGCCTATCTCGGCGTTCGACAGCAGCACGAATTCATTGAGCGGATCGAGTCCGATGCCGCGGTATGTTTTGTTGCGATCCTGTTCATTCGTCTCGAATGCCAGGAACTCCACATTGTCCGGCTTCCCACGCTTCTTCTTCGAGATCGGATCCTCTGGCAGCTTGAATCTGCGATTGATCTGATACTTCAACCGCAGCAGGGCGTCGATGCCGGTCCCTCCCAAGCCGATAATCAGGATCGGATTGTCGATCGTGTCGACGCGGATCTTGTCGCTGACGATGCCTCCGCCCAGCGATACGTCCAATTGCTGAATATGTTCTCTGACGATTGGTTTCATAAATGGATGTTCCTCCCTATCATTTCAAATTCAAAAACGGGCTTGCGGAACGGTTCTACACGATATATTCAATCCAGACCGTTTTATCAACCTGTTGCAGCGGCACTGTAATCCGGTCGCCGCTCTTCATCTCCAGCCCTCTGCTCGCATCGACGGCGCGGCCCGATTTCTCAACTGTCCCGGCCGATCCGTTCTTGAGCAGGATGCGGTCGCTCTTGCCCGGCATAAACACCATCTTCTCGGTCTCCTTGAACTCGGGCGCCAACTGCAGCAGTTGGTGAATCGTGAATTTGCCTTTGAAGGCGGTCAACTTCTTATATTGCGGATAGGTCTTCTCTCCCGTATTCTCATCGCGGATCTCGATGACCATCTGGCCGACGAAGCCGCGGTTCGCCTTCTTCCATGCCGCGAGGAGGAACCCGCCGGCCAGAGCGAGGACGATGAGGCCGATAGCCGCATAGACGATCCACGTCGGGAACGGCTTAGCCGCATTTCCTTCGCCTGCCCCTGCTTGAGCGGACGATCCGGCGGACGCCGGCTTGGCGCTCACCTTGACCGGCTCCGTCTCCCGGTAGAAGCTCTTCTCCTCCGCCCTTACTATGATCTCGTAATCATGCTTGTCCTTCACCTCGAATTCCCCTTCGAAGCGGTTGCCCGCCTGAGCGAGGGGTAGATCGACCGTATCGCCGGTATCGAGATCCTTGACATTCAGCACGGCGCTCATGTTCTGGTACAGCGCATCATTTTGCAGCTTCTGGCCATTGCTGGTCAAGTAGGCGCCGATTTTGATTTTATCGCCTTTTTTATACGTTTTGGCCGAAATCGGGTCCATCGTCAGATCCAGATCATAGTTGAAGACGAGATTAATATCGATCTTGTCCTTATCCGCCCCCTTGACCTGCAGCTTCCAGTCGCCCTGGACCGGTTGGATCAGCTTCAGGAGCGAATAGCTATTCGAACGGGATAGCTGGACGTCATCGGAAGGAATCGCGACCTCCTTGCCGGACGGGTCGTACAGCTTCAATTCAACCGGCTTCGAGGACAGGATGGAAATATTGGCCTCCATGGCGTTCGCATTCGGCACGTTCACCGTCACGTCCTGATAGCTCCCGTTCCCGGTGATCGGCTGGATCGGAACGATTTTCAGCTTCTGATGGCTGGCAAAAATCTCGCTCAATATTTGCGGAAGGTCGTCCGCCGACGATGTGACGAACGATTTGCCGTTCGTCTGCTTCGACAATTCGGCCAGCGCTTCCTTGTTCAACTGCCCGTCGGCGTTCAGTCCGATCGTATAGATCGGGATGCCCTTTTGCTTCGCTTCTTTTACCGCCGCGCTCAGCTCCCGATCCGACTTCGCCTGCGTGCGGCCGCTGTTCTTGTTCAAATAGTTGTTGCCGTCAGCCAGCAGCACGATCATCGGCTCATGGGCCGGGTCGGCTCCCTGCTCGAGCACCTTGACGCCTTCCTTCAACCCGACCGCGATATCGGTATAGGCCCCGCGGTTCAATTGATCGATGAACTGCTTCAGATCCTCCTTGTCCTCCTGGGACTGAATTTCCAGCAGCGCTTTCTCGCGTTCGATTTTATCGGTATAAGCGACGATGCCGACTTTGTCGCCTGCGGAAGACAGCATATCGATGAACATCTTCATCGCTTCGTTGCCGATCTTGTCTGTATCGCTCGTATCCATCGAATTACTCACATCGATAACAAGCATGGCATCGATCTTCGAGGCCGCCTCGGCCGCCTGCGCTGCAGGCACCTTCCCGAGCACGGGCAGCAAGCCGAATGCCAGAGTGAATAACATCATGTAAGCAGCTAATTTTCTCCGAAGCATAATTGTACTCCTTTATCATAAAGTGATAGGTTAATGGCAGGCACACAAGCGCCACTGAAGAAGGCACTATTTTGTTATACCTTATAGTTATTAAGATTAGATGAACATTTTCTGAATTTTCTCGGCTTCCCCGCCACCATATCGTCTGAAATGACAATATATTTGTCGATTCTACCACCAATCTGTCATTATGATATAATCAGTAACTATAAAGTTCAACCTTATTCGACACTATGCAATAGGGACAAAGTCATCCGAATGAAGGATACCATTGTCGAAATTTGTCTAATCAGTATACGATACAAGGACACGCAGCCTTGATAGTTTACTATGGGCTTGCGGAGCATATCCTATTACTCTAGTTTGCTGTTAAAAGGAAGGGACTCACTATGTTAACATACTGTTGTATCGCAATTTTGTTTCTATTTGTCGCCAGCCAGACCGTCCTCTATTGGGTTCGGCGGAAGACGACGCCTTCGCCGGCGGATATTGACGCCCGGCTTGTCTCTATTGTGAACGGAGAGAGCGGGAGATCGACATGAAAAAAATACCTGTCTATTTCAGACCGTACCGCAAGCCGAAGCAGCTCTATCATCTCGTGCATCGATGCGGCTCGTGTCAGGCCTTCACCGCGCTGGAGGAAGATGTCTGTCCTGTCTGCGGCAAAACCTCGCTGCGCCCGATCGAACGGTACGCGGCCGCCCGGGTGAGGCGATCAATGCAGACGAAGCAGCTCTTCGCCCTGTTGCTTGGGCTCATCGGCATCCTGATTAGCGACACATTCGGTCATATGGCGCTCTGCGCCGCAGCGTCCATTCTGCTTATCGGCCTGCTCTGGTTCGTCCAGCGCAAGGCGAGGTCCGCCGAAGCCAGCCGCGAGCTGGACCAGCTGCTGCAGCGCGAGCAGGAGAAGCTGGCTCAGGATCTATACCGCGACTGGGAGCACGCCTTCTCGCATTGGGATGACGACAAGCAGCTCACCTACGAACTGCTGCGCCAGCTGCTGCCGTTAATCCGCAACGATACGATTCGGCTGCAGCAGTTGGCACTGCTTCATTACTTCGCACTGCGCAAAGATATGGAGCTGGAACTGGAACCGCTCTTGCTACAGCAATATGATCCGCTGTTGGCCGATTACATCGGCGAGATCGCCAAAATCAAGCGGGATCTGATCAAGGACCGCACGTTCCAGTTCGTCATCCATTATGAGCCGGAAATTCTCGGGCTGGACAACGGCCAGGACATCCTGGCGGGCGTAGCCGGCGCGGCCGTACGCATGAAGCGTTACGTGCTCGCCTATCCCGGATTGGTACGGCGCTACGCCCATCGACTGCCGAAGGTGCGCTTGCTCCGGCTGCACCGGATGATTCGACAGCACCCGCATGAAAAATGGGATCGCATCGCCGACGAGGTGAACCGGATTGTGCGCGAGAAATACGAATGGGATCCTGACTTTCAGGACTCGGCCGGGAGAGGCTGATGTATATGACGATCCGAGACGTCCTGAACCCGCTGAATATGATGATCTTGTTATGCACTGCCGCGGTGGTAATGATTGGCTTCAAGGGGATTCAAATGCTGGCCTCCGTGCGGGCCGCAGACCGGATGCAGGAGCATTTCAGCCGGTTCAAGGATTATTTCGAGGCGCAACTGGAGGACGGCAAGCTGGAGGACAGCGGTGATGCATCGATCAAGGCGAATCTGCTGGCCAATCTGATCGTCACGGTCGAAGCTGTCGAATAGCGAGGGCTTGTCATCCTCCTACTTCTGTAGGGGGATTCTTTATTTCTACTACATCTTCAATTGGTAAAAATATGTGTGAAACGTTGCTAAACTCTTTTTTCAACCGACTCAGGCCTACTGTGGACAAAAATCTCAAACCCAAGAAACAACGCAAGCGTAAAAACAAAACAAAGAAAGGCAAGAATGGAGAAAAAGCTCCTACCACGACTCCAAGAAGAATCAAGCGTCTCGTGGAGTGGATGATGCGTCACACCGACAAGATTGACTATTGAAATTTCATATAACGATCTTATCTGCGCTCCGAGAGCCTACCTCCTAGTTACGATGGATCGAACTTTGGAACATAAATAGTCAATCCTAGATCTTATCCATTTAAGTTGATTGCTTCGATTCGTTCTCTAAGCCTTTCGTGTAACGTCGCCTACTGCTCTTATTTCTTTAATCTTAATTCGAATTCTTCACATGCGATAACGAAAACGTCGTCATATGTATATATTACATATTGCTTT
>NZ_MAIS01000361.1:0-293 GCF_001680695.1 Paenibacillus sp. KS1
GGAACCTTTTTTGTCAGAAAATCGGGAGTACTGCAAAAGTTTTGTATTCCAGCGCCCGTTGTCGGTGGACTGCTGTTTGCTATCCTAGCAACGATCCTGAAAACGACACGTCTATTGGAAATTACCTTGGATACTTCGCTCCAAAGTCTATTCATGCTCACGTTCTTCACTACGGTAGGACTGGGAGCAAGCTTTCAACTCATCAAATTAGGCGGCAAGCTGCTCGTCATTTACTGGCTTGCCTGCGGTTTTCTCGCTCTGGCGCAAAATGTAATCGGGGTTTCCCTCGCCTC
>NZ_MAIS01000301.1:0-500 GCF_001680695.1 Paenibacillus sp. KS1
GCCATATTGGCCATTGCATTAGGCGTGGCGCCGAGGCCGTGTCCAGTAAAACCGGCGACCATCACGGTGGCGTCATAGTCTTTGCCCAGCAACCTGAACAAAACGAAAATCCCGAACAGAACGATAAAGAGGACTTGTACCAGCACGATGGCGAGAATCGGAAGGGCAAGATCTGCTACTTCCCATAACTTGATGCTCATAAGCGCCATGGACAGGAAGATGCCAAGTGGAACGTCGCTTACTAGGTTGATACTCTTCATGTCGATGGCATTCGGATTAAATTTGTCCACAATGTTGCGGACGATAACGGCCACGAACATGGCTCCGACATATCCAGGAAGGACAAAGCCTGTCGCTGACGTGAACAGCTCTCCCAAATACGTCCCAAGCGCCATACAGAATGTAATGAGCAGCACTTGGATGAAGAAGGAATTTGTCGTTATCGGCTGAACGTATGCTTCTACGCTCGCAGCTTCCTCATTTGTTTCCGTCGGCTTCAG
>NZ_MAIS01000260.1:0-989 GCF_001680695.1 Paenibacillus sp. KS1
CGGCAGGGTTAACAGCTGCTTTCGATCCTCCTCCCATAGATCTGTGATACGTGTCCTTTTGGCGTAATGTGCTCGCTCTTGGTCGTGTCTGGCCTGCTCCATGAAAAAAGACACCAGTTGCTCATGACTTTCATAGATCGGAATGGGAACGGCCCAGTTGCGTTTGGCATATCCGCATTTGTTTTCCACATGCCCTTTCTCATGTCCGCTGTATGGATTACAAAATACGGCTTCAAACCGGTAGTGGGCACAAAAGCGCTGAAATCCTTCTGTAAGCTGCCGCTCGCCTTGTTTTTTGATATGAACGACGGCCGCCGACAGGTTGTCGAACCAAATTCGCTGAGGGACGCCTTCCATTTGCTCAAAGCATTGCTTCATTGCCTCCAGAAAACATTCCTGATTCTCCGCCGGTGTTGGATAAACAAACGAAGCATTACTATATGGAAAGGACACTACTAGCAGTTTATAGGTGAGCAGTTGCTGTGCTTGACTCACTTGAATGGTGGTGAAATCCACCTGTGCTTACTCTGGCGGATGCTCTAGCCGTTCGTAGATCTTGGCTCGCGAAAGTTGCATTTCGTTTTTCCGCTTTTGCACATAGGCCAGCACAGTCCGTTGTCCTCCAGTAAACTGATATTCATCTCTTAGGCGTTGATAGATACGTATACCCGTATGCCGCTGCTTGCGAGGGAGCAGCCGATCTTCCTCCAGCCACGTATCCACGATGTCCATAAAGGGCCCCATGACTGGACTTCGGCTCTTTCTCTTGCCTGTAGATTCATTCCAGTCGGACTGATCTGCATACTTCTTTGCCGTCCGCCAGTGGATGCCCATCTGTCTAGCAATATCTCTGACCGAACACCCTTCTGCTTCACGTAAAAATCTGATATAGTGTTGTTGAGGCATTTTCAGCATCCTTCCATCTCCTTTGTTAAGTTCTCAGCAAACCTAACGATAGGAGGATTTTAAGGGGCTGACAAGTGCCTTTT
>NZ_MAIS01000124.1:0-11775 GCF_001680695.1 Paenibacillus sp. KS1
GGTGCATGTTGCAGCAATCTTCTATAACGGAGTACCTAATACGACAGATAATGAATTGTATATTAATGGCGTAAAGCAGAATATAACAGAAGTTAAAGGAAAGACAACATATACGGTTGCGGCAACCTCATCGGCGTTTATATCAGGAACCGAACATGCTAGCTGGTATCGATTTGGCGGTATGCTTGGCGAAATGAGAGTATGGAATTATCCACTTACCCAAGATCAAATACATGCTAATTTGTATAAGGTATTTACAGGAACAGAAGTGGGACTGGCAGGGTATTGGAAATTGGATGATGGATTTAAGCCAGATACAGCTCTTCATTTTACGAGTACCAACCAAGTCTCTTTACAAAATATTAAGGTAGATCAAGCGGCGGGGGCCAAAAATACAGTAGAGTTCTGGATGAAATGGGACGGAACCAATTCTGTGATGCCGTTTTCGTGGAATACGAACTATTCGCTCTGGATTGCAGACGGATATTTTGGTTTTAATACGGGCGAGGGCAATATCATTGGTATACCTTCAGCTCAGTTGAAGGACAAGTGGGTGCATGTAGCTGCGACCTTCTATAACGGAGTGCCAAATGCGACAGATAATGAATTGTATATCAATGGCGTAAAGCAGAACATAACAGCAGTTAAGGGGAAGACGACGTATTCAGTTGCGGCAACTCCATCGGCGTTCATATCAGGAAACAGCGATAAGAGCCTATACCGATTTGCTGGTAAGCTTGGTGAGATGAGAATTTGGAACTATAGGCTTTTACAATCTGAAGTGCAGGCTAACATATATAAGGTGATTTCAGGCAAGGAATCTGGGTTGGTTGAGCATTGGAAAGCTCATTCTTAATCCTAAAATAAATGACAGCATCTTCAGGGAATAGCGCGCCCCAAAACTTGATTACATATTAATGGTTGGAGCATGTATTCTTTGTATACTGTTTTTTACGTAATTCTCCGATTCTTACTTAGGCAGCTAGTCCGATAATCTAATAGGAAGATGGCTCTTTTATTATCTTGGCCGCCATATAGAGTTGAGTAGAAGTTTAATTAAATACAAACAAGGATGGTAATTATTAATGCTACGTCATATTCACTTGAGTGTAAAATGTATTGTTTGTATTTGTTTGTTGGTCGCGCTGGCTTCGCTAATACAGCATTCAGCAGATGCCAAAGAGTCTTCTAAACTAAATATTGAGTTAGGTTCAACGAGTGATAAGGTTAGAAAATGGGGAATGCTTTCTCCGAATATCGGACATCGTACGGGTAAAGCACAAGGAGATGATTGGATAGCCATACCTCCAGAAGATAAGCCCGGATTTTTAGTTTTTGGACCTTATGTAGATGATCTCGATATAGGAGAATGGACTGCAACGTGGTCTATGAAGGTGTCCAGTAGTATAAATGCTTCCTCTAAAATTGCTCGGTTGGAAGTTTATGATCCTGATTCTAATGAGGTATTGGCTTTTCAAGAGCTTACAGGCTATCAATTTTCTAAATCTCATGGCTATCAGGATTTTTACTTGAAGTTTATGAAAACAAAACCAAAACAACGATTGGAACTTAGGGTTTTCTGGTATGGAGAAACCACACTTCAAGTGAATCATGTGGCTGTCCATCAAGCAGCAAAATTGGATTTTATAAAATCATGGAAGATGTCCGATCCTGCACTCGGTCACAGAATTGGCAGAGCAGATGGAGAGGGTTGGTCAGCCAATATGCAGCAGGATAAGGAAGGTTTTTTAAGCTTTGGACCTTATGTGAAGAATCTCCCGCTAGGAGCATGGAAGGTAAGCTTCCCATTGATAATCGATAACAACTCTGCGGATAATGCGAAAATAGTTCGCTTGGAAGTCTATGATCCCGATGCAGATGAGATTTTATCGTCACGGGAAGTGACGAGGCAGCAATTCCTCTATTCTAATGTAACGCAGTATTTCGAAATTCCATTTGACAATATATCAACGGATTGCCGATTAGAGTTCCGGATTTACTGGTACGGGGTAGCCAAGGTTACGGCCAAAGATATATCCATAGGCAAATCTACAAATATAGTCTATAAGAAAACATGGAGTTTATCAGAGCCTGTGATTGGGCACGGAACTGGTAGATTAGATGAAGAGGGCTGGTCAGCGAATACGCAGCAAGACAGCGAAGGATTTCTGACTTTTGGACCCTACGTGAAGGATGTACCTGTAGGAACATGGGAAATCAATTGGCCATTAATGATCGACAATCATTCGGCAGATAACGCAAAAGTAGTTCGTCTAGAGGTGTTTGATGTTGATGCCGATGAGATCCTATCCTTCCGTGAGATCGGACGGCAAGAATTTGAGCGTCCGTATGAAAATAAAAGTTTTAATTTGAGATTCGTCCAAGTAAACCCGAGTCACCGATTGGAGTTCCGAACCTATTGGTATGGCAATGCATTTATCAAAATGAGGAACCTTCAAATGAAGGGAACGTATCCAAGTTCATTCGGGAAAGTGTGGAATATGTCTGATCCGGCAATGGGGCATAGAACAGGAAAGCTTATTGAGAATGCATGGGTTGTGGAGCCTCAACAGGATCAATCAGGATATATGAGTTTCGGGCCCTATGAAAAAGGTATGGAAATCGGGACATGGATAAGCACTTGGTCGATGAAATTAAAGAATAGCAGTGATAGCAAAGATCCTGTCGTAAGGCTTGACATATACGATGCTGATACAGGAGAGATTATTCAGCAGAAGGATGTATATCAAGAGCAGTTTATTATCAATCATTTTCAAGATTTAAATGTTCAATTCAGAAATGAACATCCGGGGCACGCACTGGAATTCAGAGTTTACTGGTATGGAAAACATCCTGTTGAATTGAAAAGCATTAAAGTAAACAAAACAAGGGTTTTGGATGAATACGTGTATGATAAAAATGGTCGCTTGATGCAGTGGATCGGGGCTAATGGCAGGAACAAATACTATCGTTACGATAAGAACGGAAATATATTAAGGGTTATAGATATGGAATAATGGGATATGGACTCCAGTGTACTTGATGTGCAGAACAACTAAATTATAGGAACAAAGAAGGCTCATAAACTCATGGGCCTTCTTTGCTGTCGTGACTTAAATGTAATTTTATTTAGTAGAATCGATAGACACTACTTCTTTATAAGCGAAATCGAATCGGCAAAAGCCTCTCCTACAGCGCCCGAATCGGCAACAACTCGTACAATTATTTTCGTCGTATTCGGCTTCGTGCGAATCTTAACAGAAGCTTGTCCCCATTGTCCTTGCTGAGGAACCAATACTGCATCACCATCATATACACCGATGTTTTGATTGTCGAATTCATAGGTGTCCACATAGAAGCTACCCTGCTTCAAGTTGTTGTAAATGTTAGCTCGCAGCTCGTACTCCGTATCTGGTTTAACCGGAATGAAGTAGCTGTCGCTTGAAGTACCACGTATGGGCGTATCCGAATAAAAGCGAATGCTATGTGAGCCTTCATGCGACAAATGTGCTGAGATGGCCATAGTCGGGCTGAAATTCCAGAAATAAGTTCCCTGCTCGAAGCTTGCGTTCGGAAGCAGGTTATTTGTTTTCATTTTTTTAAGCATGTTCCCATTGATGTCATAGACATATTCGATTCGGTAATCTGTATGCAGTGCATCTAGCAGCTGATTTGCCGAGTTATATGTATAATAATGATTTGCAATAGAGGGCTTAGGGATATGAGCTACTTTGACTTCCTTTTTAATCATATCGCCAAACCATGCGACACCATCCTGAACCATTCGCCAGTCGGTGATCAATACTCCTTCATATGCCGGAGCGACCATATTGAAGGTAAACGTCACGGTATCACCGTATTTTACGGTGCCACCGTTAGGAATGACGTGTCTGCCAATGGCAAATGGATCACTATCGTCAACGGCTCCGAGGCGAACGGCGGTTGCTTCCGACCATTCTCTTTTTCCTGTATTTTTGACCGTAACCGATACCTCATGCGTAGAGCCTGGTAGCATCGAATCTGGAATGGTATTCGAGACGATCTGGGCGCTTAAATCTTGGGAAGGTGCGATGCTGAGATCGTCAAAGTAGCTTCTGAAATACCCGGTCTCCGAAGCCTCGTGGTCGTCATAGGCGACAAGTACTTCCTTAATTGTTTTTCCTGTGTGTGGAGATAAATCGACCTCGACTTGAACCCACTGATTTAATGGATCATTCCGATATGCAGGGTGCATTCGCTGCCCTCTTGTATCTGTAATGCCGCTATCTCGCAAAGTAGACCCATCTTCGAACACGAGATCAATCGCCATTCTTTTACTTTGTGTATACTGGTAGTGATAGACCCAATAGGATAATTTCATTCCTTCGTGGATACTTAAGTTCAAATTCGTATATAGCTTGAAGTAAATGAAGCTGTTCTCCGAATTGCTCTTGTCTTGACCAGCGACGCGGTAATATCCAACTCCACTATGAGGCTGGATCCCCAGTTCGCCATTCACAGTAGAGGCCTCAGGAGGAATTGTTGAATAATAACCTCCGACATTGGCACTATATGCTGTTACCATTCCAAGGCTATCATTATCGTGGCTTTCGAACGTATTACTCAACAAACGCCTCTGTCCATTGTCCGCCATCGCATTTGGAATAAGACAAGCAAATAATAAGAGAAAAGCGATAACCATTTTAGACACTTTAATCATCAGAACATTAGAACCCCCTATATAGTTAGTAAGTAAATTCATTGTAAATTTTAATATGACTATTGGAAAGAGTCGAGTCGAATGCGTTCCATTTTCTTTTTCTATTGTGGGAAATAATAACTGTTAAATAGGCCTTATAGACTATATACTAAATACTTCGGAAAGAGAAGGGGGAAATGTTGTGAAATTAGCTTTTAAAAAAAGTTATTTAATGGGTATAGTGACGATAATGTTAAGTTCCTTTCTGATTTCAAGCACCGCTAGTGCTAGTCTCACAGAGAAAGTGCTTGTAAATCAAGAAAACTTTGAACGAGGTACGTATGAAAGTACAAAAGTTGCAATGGCTTTGGGGACTGTTGCTAATCAGGTAAACAGTAGTTCATATTCTAATATGGTTGACATAAATGGTGATTTCGAGAGGGATTCCAACCATAATCAGTTGCCTGATTTTTGGGAAGTTGTTTGGCGAAACGGGGAAAGTTCGAATTCTTACGCAGTATTAGCTCCATACGAACCAGTACAGGGTAAACTTCATTATAGGTTATACAATGGGGACGACGATGCACAATCTTATCAGTATGTGCTATCTGATCAGATTCCTGTTACGGGTGGATCAGCTTATACAATTAAAGCATTTCTAAGATATACTTTGCCTGTGGGACGAGCTGAGATGAGTATTATCCAAGGAGACGCACAAGGGAATAACAATGGGGAAATTCATTACACCTACAATAACGGCGGATGGAAATGGAATGAAAAGAACACTAGCTTTATTCTAAATCCAGACACCAAGTCTATCCGCATCCGTTTTGGAGTTGGTGGCGAAGTCGGTGCTTATTTGGATGTTGATAAGGTCGAGTTAACTCAGCTTGATATGAACGAGGGATTTGAGAAAGACGAGAATTCTAACAATTTACCTGATTTTTGGGAGACAGTATGGAGGAACGGTACCAGCACGAATCCATTTGCTACAATAGCCCCATATGAACCTGTAGATGGGAAATATCATTATCGATTATTCAATGGATTAGACGACAAGGAATCTTTTATGTATGCTTTATCGGATCCTATTCCTGTTCTTGGAGGATCAGCTTATGAATTTAGTTCCTACTTAAGATATTATTTGCCTGAAGGACAAGCTTCAGTAAGTATTATCCAAGCAGACGCACAAGGGAATAACGTAGGGGAAATTCATAACGTATATGGAAATGGAGCTTGGAATTGGAAAGCACATTATACTCGGTTTGTTGTTCAGCCGAATGTTGCATCCATTCGTATCCGGTTTGCGGTGGGTGGAGAAGTTGGGGCTTATTTGGACATAGATCACACAAAGCTACATCTGCTGAACAGTGAAGGAAATCTTAATTTTATCCGCTATGAATATAATCAAAGTAATGAAGTAAAGCGAATCATCTATCCAAATGGAAAGATTGTTGAAATAGAGTATGACGCCAATGGCAATCAGGTACAGAGAAAGATAGTGAAAGAATAGTTACATCATATACTGCTAAAATATATCGTGAGTTGTTGATATAATGATTATAGAGTCATCAAACCTCCATTATTTACAAATAAATGCTAACAAATAATAAGTGTGCAGTAGGAAAAATAATGCTACTATATGAATCCGTGAGCATATGAAAATTAGTATTATAGTCCTTTTAGATTCCTTTAGAATCAAGTATTAATTATATAAAAAAGGAGGGTTCAGGATTATTTTGCGATCAAAAGAAGCATTTATCAAAATTACGGTAATACTTGCATTCTTCATTCTTATTTTTATTTATAGCGAGAACAGCATATTTGCTCAACAAGACAAAAATACATATGTATCTAGTAAAGACTACAGTTCCATTCAAGGGGAGAATCAATGGTTTTATCAGGAATGGAATGGGAAACAGTATGTTGATTTGGAGTGGAATGAATCTGAACGACTATGGAGGGGGAGTCATCCTTTTACGATGATTGCAGCAAATATTCATCATCCAGATGAAACAGATGTTGTAAGGAAATGGGTAGCTCCCAAGAGTGGTTTGATTCGAATAAATGGACGCGTTGCTAAGAGTAATCCTGGATGTGGGGACGGGGTAAGAGTAGAGATTCGGAAAAATACGAGATTACTTTGGACGACCCATATCGAGTATAACGACATCGACGGAGTAACGACAAACTACGAGACGCACATTAACTCTGGTGAAGCACTTTACTTTATCGTGAATAAGGGAGAACAGAACAATTATTGTGACGGTACCTATTGGGATCCAAGCATCACGTATCTAGACGCGAACACTTCATTAGCCTATTCTGCCTCTGAAGGATTTAGCTCCGTTCAAGGTCAAAACAATTGGTATTATGAAGAGGGTAAGGAGGGGGCTTTTTCCTTTCTGAATTGGGATGGGAAG
The DNA here is from genome assembly GCF_001680695.1 of Paenibacillus sp. KS1. Taxonomy (NCBI): domain Bacteria; kingdom Bacillati; phylum Bacillota; class Bacilli; order Caryophanales; family Paenibacillaceae; genus Paenibacillus; species Paenibacillus sp. KS1. Next base: position 7,102 of record NZ_MAIS01000124.1, read on the forward strand.
GAAGAGGTGTGGAAGGGGAGGAATCAATATTCGCTCATAGGTCGTTCTTTTCATCATCCAACCGATCTAAGCTCTGTACGAACTTGGAATGTTCCGAAATCCGGACTGATACGAATTTCGGGAAAGGTGGCCAAAGGGAACACGAAGTGCGGAAATGGAATTATTGCATCCATCCAGAAAAACAACAAAGTCATATGGTCGTCGCTTATTCGATTCGATGATGCAGAAGGTATCCAAGTCCAACATGATGTGACTGTTCATGCAGATGATAAGTTGCGTTTTCTAGTAGCTTCGAATGAAAATGCGGATTGTGACGGTACATCATGGGATCCGCATATCACTTATATGGTACCAAATGCTGATCTAACTTACTCATCCGTTTCTGGATTTAGTCCGGCACAAGGGCAGTCGAATTGGTATTATCAAGAATTTGAAGACTCCAAATATGAGGATATGAAATGGGACTTTAACGAAAAACAGTGGAGAGGAAAACATCCCTTTTCGATCATTACACATAATATGCTGCATCCTGATAAGTCTGATTCTGTCCGAAAATGGGTGGCTCCAAAGTCAGGCTCGGTGCGTGTGAGCGGACATGCAGCCAAAAGTAATACAGCATGTGGCGATGGTGTCAAAGCAACCATTTTAAACGGGCTCACTCCCGTTTGGCAGGCGAAGCTGGATTACAACAATGATGCTGGAGTGGATCATGATATTGTACTGCCGATAAGCGCAGGCGGAGTTTTATATTTTGTAATAAATGCGAACGGTACTAATCAATGCGATAGTACGAATTGGACGATATCCATCCATTATGATACTGAAGCACATGCGACGATATATTCATACGATGCCGGCAACAAGATGGAAACGATAACATATCCAGACGGTAGAATCATTTATCATTACTATGATGCAAATGGCAACTTAATTAGGCGTGAAAAGAGAAAATGAATGATGTAATCTCTATTCATCTAATTGAGGTGTTTTTTGATACATATAAGCAAAATACTTAATTGAACAGGAGAAAAAGCGTGAAAAAGTACATATCACTAATTTTAACATTTATTTTAGCGTTTACGAGCATACCACTTACTTCTGCACAAGAAGTGATGTCATCCGATGCTGAGCTGTCTAATCTTTCAGTTACGGATGCAGTGTACAGCCAACAGCCTAAGGATCTAGATCCGCAAGATATTATTACAATTTCCTCAGTAGCTGAGAAATTTCAAGTTGATGGTGACTGGGTTTACGGTGAAATATCCAAAGGATACCTGCTGCACCATATCTATGAGGGGCTGCTGGAGAAGCAGCGCGGAGGATCGTACGAGCAGTATATGAACCGCTTGTATCCTGGTGTTGCGCAACAGATTGCAGTAACGACAAGCGTGTATAATACGGCTACGGTAACGACAAGTGTGTATGATCATTTGTCGAAAGTGGAGAGTGACGGGAATGTTAAGAAACCAAGCGTTACAGACTCTGTGTATGAGATTCCCAAATTTCGTCGCTCCAAGCGATCCCTGTCTTCTTCTTCGAACTATGATAGCTTTGCATTGAAGCAAAAAGAGCTGAAGTTCGATCACGCACCGTATTCAGTCGGGAGCGTTGGCGAGAACATTTCGACAGTCGACGGTTCTCTGCATGTAGAGCAAACTGATCTTATTCTTCCAGGACCGAATGGTTTGAACTTCGAATTGCGTCGTGTGTACGATAGTTCGCGCGGTAAAGATGATATTTATTACAATGAGGAAAGTCATAAACAGTTGCCCCGCAAGTCGGAAGAAGATTATCGTTCTTCGCTGGGGAAAGGGTGGATGTGGGATATTCCTTATCTTAAAGTAGCTGAGGATCAAAAATTCCTTTATCTGCCCCAGCGTGGAACATTTGCGATAGACGGATATGATCTGGTGGGGTATCCCTTTAGAGATTTGAGTTTTGGCCCGCATTACGGCGAATCGAAAGGGTCTGACGAGCCGAAAGATGCTAGATATGTTCTTACCGATTACAAGCAGGGATTGGATTACTATTTTGACGAAGGCGGCCTGCTTCTGCAGATAAAAGACGAATATGATAACATTCTCGACTTTTACCATAGAGGCATGAAACTAATTATGGTTGTTGCTTCTACCAAAGAGGGGAAGAAAAGTTCAAAATACAATGTTCTCTCCATTCGAGACAACGGTAATGATGTAGAAGCAAGGGTATATTATACAGATCCTGCGACGAATCAAACAAAGGATCAAGTTGTTAAATATATCAAAGAAAAGATATCTTTTAATTTTAATGATGAATATGTATTAAAAAAGGTTATCGATCCGGTTGACCGAGAAACAACTTATTATTACGATATTCGTCGATATATGCCATCCAACATTGTTCCGACATACAGTGTGTTTAACAAAGAGGAAAATTTCAACGAACAAATGTTCTATTGGGGAAAAACCGATTGGGTAACGCTGGGGATGATTGAGCATCCGACCAAAGCACAGTCTAAGTTCACTAGTTCAACCGTACTCCGTAAACTAGGTTTTTACGCGATAGAATACCAGGTCATATATAATGAACGCAAACTACTGTATAGCACGAATACAGGCGCTACCGTCGTCTCTGATCGGCAAACCGTTACTTTTCCAAAAGATTTTGGAAAGATATTCGGAAATGTTACCTATGATGTTAGCGTGGATGATGGCCGTACCATCACTAATCATAACTATAATGTTAGTTATAGAGAAAGATATGAAGACCTAAATGAAGGGAGCTACTATACGTTTCCGCTAGATCCGCCGATTCTTTATCATAATAGAAGCGAAACGACAGCAAAAGGAAGCAACGAACGCAAGACTGTTACCTACGAATATAATAAAAATTCGAAAAGGGAATTGATGCATTCCAAGCCCCTTAGCATTTCGGAAACCAATTACGGAGCTTCGGGATCTTCTACGAGAACGACAAGTTATAAATATGATGAATACGGAAATATCATTGAGGAGACTAAACCGCTTCAAGGAACCAGTTATTATGAATATGAGTATATCCCTCAAGCCCAGGCTCGAAAATTAACTAAAATGACTACGCCTGTTGGGCCTCAGTCCAACCTGATCGCTAAGTATGAATATGAAACCGAGCATGGTGGTCTTCAGCAGGCTACGCTGCAAGACGGTCAGGGACGGTTATTGAATCAAGTTCGCTATGAGCGCGACGTGCATGGCAATCCGACGACAATTCAAATCAAAGGCGATAACGCGAAGGATACCGTCATTCGGCAGGAATTCAATGAAATCTATAACTATATGTTCCCGAATAAGCAATCGGTAACGGTGACGGATGCGGATGGCGCGTCCGGAGAGTTGACGACAGAGGCCAGATATATTCCCGAGACTGGCATGCTGTATCAATATTTGGATGGAAAAGAGGATATAACCTATACGTATGATGATTTGAATCGTGTAACTGCGGTAACTTATGCTGACAAGTCGCAAACTAAGATTAAATATGACGACGAGAACAACCATATTGTAGTCACGGATGCGGCCGGACAACAAACGGAGCGATTCTTTGATCCTTTCGGACGATTAATCAAGGAAACGAATGGGCGAGGGACGGCAGAGCATCGTTACAACGAATATGGCGATTTGATTTCTAAGGGAGACTTCAACGGTTCGGCTACCGAATATGAATATGATGCCTGGGGACGTGTCATAGCTGAACAACCGGGGTATTTTGCTGCTACGCGTTATCAGTATGATGACGGCGCCAATACCAAGATTACGATGGATGGCACAAATAACCCGATTAAAGAAACGCACGATATTCTAGGCAGAGTGACAGTGAAGGAAGAGATCAAGCCATCTGGAAATGTGGTGTTGGCGCGTTACGTTTATGATTATGCGGGGAATGTCACGAGTTCCACAGACGCGAATCAGAATGTGACCAAGTATGAGTATGATGTCCTAGGAAGATTGCTTGCTGTAACGGATAGCGAAGGCAAGACAACCCGTTATCAATATGATCTGTCCGGAAATATGGTCGAAGTCAAATATCCAGACGGCAACACAGTGCAGAAACGGTATGACGAGATAGGACGATTGATCCAGCAGACCGATCCGAACAAGCAAAGCAAGAAAGTGTACTATGATGCAAATAGTAACGTCTCCCGAACGATTGATAAGAACGGGCAGTCTCAAACCTTTGTATATAATCATCTTGATTTGCTGACAGAAGCCAAAGCTGCTGACGAAACAATATCGTACAGCTACGATGCCTCAGGCAAACGATTGTCGATGACCGATGGAACAGGGACGACAACGTATGGATATTTTCCAACAGGTGAACTGAAATCGATTCAATATCCAGATCAAACTGAGCTGAGTTTTGATTACGAAAAACGTCAATTAAGAACGGAGCAAACCATTAAAGCACCGAACTTTGCTATGACCTCTAATATCGATTATCTCTATGAGGTTGGTGTTCCGACGAAGTTGCGAGCGCTTGGCAATGGCGCGACGTTATCCGAATTTACGTATGATTATAATCAGCAATCGAAGAAACTTGCTAATCTAGGTGCATCGAATGGACTCAGTGAAGTATACAATTATGACGGTTACAATCTAGCTGGCATCCAACAGAAGCAAGGAGAGGCGCTGTTTGGAAACTACAGCTATACCTATGATA
>NZ_MAIS01000129.1:0-10389 GCF_001680695.1 Paenibacillus sp. KS1
TAATTCGTTGAACAGGCTCGCCGTCCACCACATCAAACCCGGTTCGCAGCACCTCGTGGCGGGCGAGCAGCTCCCTGAAAGCCTGTTCCAATCGGACAAAGTCCACGCGTCCATGGAACAACAAGGCTGCAGGCATGTTATAGCTTAGTTCCGCGCCTTCAAGCTGCTGCAGCACGAACAGCCTTCTTTGTGCGGATGACAGCGGATAATAATCGCATGGCTCGGCCGGCTGCAATCCCTTAAACAGATCCTTCGATTGCCGCTCGACAAGCGGAGCCAACGCTTCAATGGTTGCAAAGCGGAAAATGTCACGAATCGAGACTTGTACATGCAACGCTTGATGGATACGCGATGCCAACGTCATCGCCTTTAGCGAGTGGCCTCCCAATTCAAAGAAGCTGCTGCTTACTCCTACTTGCGAAATTTGCAGCACATCTTCCCAAATTGCGGCTAGCTGAGCCTCCGTCCGTGTACGAGGGGCCATGTACGGCGCAACGGCTGCCGTTTCATAGGCAGATACAGGCAATGCCGAACGATCCAGTTTTCCGTTTTTAGTAAGCGGCAGCTCTGCAAGGCGGATGTAATGCTCAGGTACCATATAAGCAGGCAGTGCCAGGCTCATTTCATGTCTTAATGCGGAAAGATCTAACGCACTATCGCTGACATAATAAGCGCAAAGCACTTCGTTTCCAGGCTTATCTTTTCGAATAACGACAGACGCTTGCCGAATATCGGCATTCAGCAGCAGACGGGCTTCAATTTCGCCCGGTTCAATCCGGTATCCTCGAATTTTGACCTGCTGATCGATCCGTCCCATATATTCAAGATTGCCATCTGGCAGCCAGCGAGCCAGATCCCCTGTTGCATACATCGTTTTGCCTTCGTTGAAAGGATCGGGTTTGAATTTCTCATGCGTAAGCTCAAGATGATTCCAGTAGCCTTTGGCTACTCCAGCGCCACCGAGATGCAATTCTCCCGGCACGCCAACAGGAAGAACCTGTCCGCCGTCGCCCAGCACATAGGCTGTCGTTCCGCCAATCGGCCGGCCGATTGGGATACTTGTCATGCTGCCCGCATCGCTGACCTTGAACGCAGTTGAAAACGTCGTATTCTCCGTAGGCCCATATCCGTTCCATATCGTAATGGATGGGCATGCTTGCTGAACGGCCCGAACATGCTTCGGCAGAAGCACTTCTCCCCCCATGATCAAATGCTGAATTCCGGCAAAAAGTTTGTCATCCATATCAGCCAAATGATGAAAAAGAGATGTCGTCAAAAACATAACCGTAATGCTGTTGGTTGCGATAAACTGTCCCAAACGGCTAGCGTTCAGCAGTACTTCTTTCTCCACAGGGTATAGTTGACTGCCATGAAGAATAGCTCCGAACATTTCAAATGTCGCCGCATCGAAGCTGACCGAACCTGTCTGTGCGAAGCGATGTCCGTCATGAAACGGTACATATCCGCCGCCTGTCACCAGGTTGACCACATTGCCGTGTGTGACCAGCACGCCTTTCGGCCTTCCCGTTGTGCCGGAGGTGTACATGATATAAGCGGGATCATCGGCGCCTACCGTACGCGATTGCCCTTTTGCCACCAGATCCTCATGTAAAAGCCAATCGGCGTCAAGGCTGATGACTGCCCCCTCATACGATTCCGGCGGGTGCAAATTGCCGGCAACCAGCAAAAATTCCGCTCCGCAATCGTCCAAAATATACAGATGACGATCCTCTGGAGCTTCAGGATCCAGCGGCACATAGGCGCCACCCGCCTTCAAAACTCCCATGACAGCTACAATAAATTCAATGGACCGATCAGCTAAAATTCCGACAGCCGCATGAAGCGGCAGTCCTTCTCTAAGAAGCTTGCCGGCCAGAATGCCCGACTGATGCTGCAGCGCTTCGTAGGTAAGGTGACGTTCACCGCATACAACCGCCAATCGTTGCGGATAATTGCGAGCGACCTCTGCAAACCGATCCGTAATCGAGACATCCGGCATCGGAGAAACAGGTAATCCGCTATAAGTCATAAGCTGTTCAAGCTGCTCTTCTTGATTAAGCAATCTTGCTTCAGCAAGCAGCGTATCCGGGGCCGTAATCACATCATGCAGCATGACTGTGAAGTAACGGCACCAACGCTCTACCCTTTCGCGAGCAAACAAAGCCGTAGAAAACTCCATAGAGCAGCGATAGCCATCCGGGTGCTCGTTAACCTGAAGCGTAAGGTCAAACTTCGCCGTTGTATCTACGAACGAATACGTGTCCACGCTCAAGTCAGGAAGCACAATTGGCAACGAATCGGTATTTTGCAGCACAAATACAGCATCGAATAACGGATTTCGACCCATATCCCGCTCTCTGACAATTTGATCGACCAAGTCTTCCAGCGGGTAATCTCCATGCTCTAAGGCATCCATCGTCGTTTGTTTGATTTCTTGTATAAAATGCAAAAATTTCTTTTGCCCCGAAGGAAACGTACGCAATGGCAGTGTATTTACAAACATCCCCATCATGGACGACAAATCTGCATGCGGCCGCCCAGCTACCGGGGAGCCGATGATAATCTCGTTTTGGCTGGACAATCGCGACAAAAACATGCTGTATGCCGCCAGCAATACCATGTACACGGTCGCCCCTTCATTCAGCGCCAACCTTTGCACGGACTCCGACAATGCCTTGTCAAGATGAAAATCAACACGTTCTCCGGCAAAACTGCGCAGCATCGGGCGTGAGTAATCGGTCGGGATTTGCAGCACAGGCAGCTCGCCCCCTAGTTGCTGCATCCAGTAGTCCTCATTCTTCCGATAAGCTGCACTATGAGCGTATTGCTGCTGCCATACGGCATAATCTTTGTATTGCAATCGAAGGGGTTCTAGTTGATGTCTGGCGTACAGTTTCGCAAATTCTTCTACAAAAATGCTGATGGATACGCCATCGGAGATAATATGGTGCATATCAAGCAGCAAGTAATGCAGATGTTTTCCCGCACTTATAACCTCGACACGCAGCAAAGGCGCTTGCTCCAGATCGAATGGACGTACAAACTCCGCTATTCTTGCGTCAAGCTGCTGTTCTTCCGCTACCCGGTAAACGACGGACGCCTGCACATGCTCGTGCACTTTCTGCATAGGCTGATTGTCGATGAATGTAAAAGATGTTCGCAGAGCGTCATGACGCAGAATGATCTGTTGCAGGGCCGACTCGAATCGCGAGGGGGCCAGACTGCCTTCCATCCGGAGAACGGCCGGCATGTTGTAACTGACGTCTACGCCTTCCAGTTGCTGCAGCACGTACATCCTTCTTTGAGCCGATGTCAGCGGATAATAATCCATCGGCGCCGCCGGCTCCAGCGAATCGATTGCTTTAACCGATCTGGAAGCGAGTGCCTCCGTCAACGCTTCAACAGTGGGATATTGAAACAGATCCCGGAGCGTAACATCAGCCTGAAGCTCTTTTTGCATGCGGGAAACGAGGACCGTCGCTTTTAGCGAGTGGCCGCCTCGTTCAAAGAAATCATCCCGCACTCCGATCGGGCGAACGTCAAGCACATCTTGCCACAATTCGACCATTTTTTGTTCCGCATCGGATCTTGGAGCCAAATAACTTCCGCTCACGGCCAGGCTGCTGCCCTCAGGATGCGGCAGGGCGCGGCGATCCAATTTTCCGTTGACAGTCAGAGGCATTTGCAGCATGGGAACAAAATAAGACGGTATCATGTAAGAAGGCAAGGCAACACCAAGCCGTTGTCTCAGTTCCTTCACCGCGTAGTCCCGATCCGCGACAAAATAAGCGCATAGACTGGCGCTCCCCTCCGAGCCCTCGATCACAGTCACAACTGCCTCGCTTATCCCAGGGAGCGATATCAGATGTGCCTCAATATCTCCCAGTTCGACCCGATTTCCGCGGATTTTCACTTGATGATCAATGCGTCCCAAGTACTCCAACGTTCCATCTGGCAGCCACCGGGCCCAGTCGCCGGTTCGATACATACGCTCTCCATGTACGAAAGGATCGGAAACAAACCTCGCTGCGGTCAATTCCGGCTGGTTCACATACCCTCTCGCCAAACCAAGACCGGCAATGCAGAGCTCTCCCGGTACGCCGAATGGAGACAGCCTTCCCTGTGCATTGACAATATAGACACGAGTATTGGGAATAGGGCGTCCGATGGATACAGCAGTCTCTTCCGTTAATTCCACAGCAGTCGTTACGACCGTATTTTCGGTTGGGCCGTATTCGTTCATCAATTGCATTTCAGGATTCATTGCTTTCAAACGGCGAATTAAAGGCATGCCTACGGCCTCGCCTGCTACTACCGCACTGCGCACCGAGCGCCAATCCTCGCGGTTCATGTGTTCCAGCATGGCGGAGTAGAAGCTCGGCGGGCTCTGCAAATGGGTGATTTGATGATGGACGATAGCTTCGCGAATGGCTGAAGCATCCTTGCTGTTCTGATCGCTCAGGATAACAACGGCTGCCCCTGAGACGATAGGCGCAAAGAAGTGAGTCACAAACGAATCGAATATAAAAGGATTCAGCATCAACGCCCTGTCGCTCGGACCAAACTGGTAGTGGCGCTTTTTCCACTGTATGGTGTTCGCAAAGCTCCCGTGTTCGATAAGAACGCCTTTCGACCTTCCTGTTGTGCCCGATGTGTAGATGACGTAGGCCGAGTGCTTCGGATCGATCGAGCGTCCCTGCCCTTTCACGGAAACTTCCTGCAGCGGATTGTCTTCAAAATAAAGAACAGAAACATCTTGACGAAGCTCGGCAATAAGCGGCTTATACTTGTCGAACGTAAGCAGCGCTTGAGGGCGGCTGTCCTCCAGCATAAAGCGGATCCGATCCGTAGGAAATTCCGGATCAATCGGGAGGTAGGCTCCTCCTGCTTTCAAGACCCCAATTATACCTGCCGCCATTTCTAACGAACGGTGAGTCATGACAGCGGCAATCGTATCCGTTCCTACACCGCGCTTACGAAGTTCGGCGCCTAGCTGCTCCGCCCATTCGTTTAGTTGCCGGTAGCTCAGTTCCCCCTCTTCCCCAATAATCGCCGGGAGGTCGGGAGTTAGCGCCGCTTGCTGCTCGAACAGCGTTAGCACAGATGATGCTGGATCATACGTTTCTTCTCTACCGGCAAACCGCTCAAGCAAATGTTCTTTATCTTGGGCGGTAACCAAGTCATAAGCGCCAAGTTTGACGTCCTGGAAATGAACGGCCTGAAGGAGAAGCTCTTGAAAGCAGCCACTCCAGCGTTCAATTGTATGTTGCGTAAACAAAGAAGAATCGTATTCCCAAGTCACTAAGAAGCTGTCCTCTCGCTCGGTTACCGTGAGCGTCAGATCGAACTTGGCTGCCGTGTAATCCAACGGATACAAAGTCAGATTGACATTTTCCAGTTTCAGCTCTTCATTATCCCCCTGCTGCAGAACGAGCATTGCGTCGAATAGTGGATTGCGGCTAAGATCGCGCTCCTGAACCATTCGCTGAACCAGTTCCTCAAACGGATATTTCTCATGCTCGAACGCAGATAACGCCGTCTGCTTCACTTCACGGAGATAGGCGGCAAACGTTTTTTCTCCTTCCGGGTACATGCGGAGCGCCAAGGTATTTACAAACATCCCTAACATGCCTGACAAACCTGCAAGCTGACGTCCCGCCACCGGCGTGCCGACGACGATCTCGTCTTGTCCGGCTATACGCGACAGAAATGCGCTGTATGCGGCTAGCAGTACCATGTACACGGTGGCGTCGCTCTTGCGAGCCAACTCGCGCACAGCCATCACAAGCTCGCCGTCCAGTTCGGCGTCTACCCGGCCGCCTATAAAGCTGCGCACAGCAGGCCGCGGATTGTCGGTCGGCAGTTGGAGAGCCGGTACCTCCTCGGCAAACTGCGACAGCCAATAGGCCTCCTCCTTGGCATAATCTTCCGTATGTCTACAAGCTTGCTGCCATACAGCATAGTCTTTATATTGCAGCTTTAGCGGTTCCATCGTTTCACCGGCATAGGCCGCAGCCAGCTCTTCCGTCAATATTTGCACAGAAATGCCGTCCGAGATGATATGATGCATGTCAAATAAGAGCAGATTCCGTTGATCCCCGAGATGTACGACTTTTGCCCGCAGCAGTGGTGCCGCGTCCAGGTCGAACGGCTGAATGAACGCCTGAATACGCGCATCTTCTTCCCCGTCCTCTGCTGTCTCTACCGCGATAAAGAAATCAACTTGCTGCTGCACGCGCTGAATAGGCTCCCCATCTGCAATAGCAAATGAAGTACGCAAAACATCGTGCCGGGCAATAAGCGAATGGAACGCCGCTTCCAATCGTTCCTTGTCCAGCGTCCCTTCCATAAGAAAGGCGGCCGGCATATTGTAGCTTAGTCCTGTTACATCCAATTGCTGCAACATAAATAACCGCTTCTGAGCGGACGATAGCGGGTAATAGAGCTGCTCAGGTGCGGATTCAAGCGACTCGTAATTACGTGTCGCCGCCGAGCCGACCACCTCGGTTAAGTCTTTTAGCACTGACGCCTGAAAGATGTCCCGTAAACCGAGTTCGATCTTGAACTCCTCATGAATGCGCGTCAACAGCGTCATTGCTTTCAGCGAATGACCTCCAAGTTCAAAGAAATTATCTAGGAGTCCGATCTGCTCGTGATCCAGCACTTCCTGCCAAAGCTTTGCCATCCGTTGCTCAGCATCCGTCACCGGGAGCAGGTATGGTTTGGAGGAAATTCTTTCATCCAACGCAGGCAAGGCTCTGCGATCCACCTTACCGTTTGTCGTCAAAGGAAGCTGATCCAGCTTCATATAAGCGACAGGAATCATATAGTCCGGCAGCATCGAGGACAAGAATCCTCGCAGCTCATCTGTCTCAAGCTCCCTCTCGCCCGTGTAATACGCGCAAAGTACCTGCTCACTTTGGCGATCTGGCATAACAGCAACAACCGCCTCACGGATAGATACGTTTTGTATGAGGCATGATTCAATTTCGCCCGGCTCTACCCGATAGCCCCGTATACTGAGTTGGTCATCAAGACGACCAAGAAATTGCAAATTCCCGTCCGGAAGCCAGTAAGCGCGATCTCCAGTGCGATACATGCGTCCATCCATCACAAACGGATCTTGAGCGAATCGCTCTGCCGTCAATTCCGGCCTGTTCAGGTAACCCCGAGCTACCCCGGCTCCTCCGATGCATAGTTCCCCCGGCACGCCAACGGGTTGCAATGTCCCGCCCTGACCAAGCACATACAGGTTGGCGTGCGGGAGCGGTCTGCCAATCGGTACGCCTCCTTCTTGAGGCAGTATACTTCCATTCATTGTCTCGTAATAGGAAGCATCAATGCAAGCTTCCGTCACCCCATAACTGTTGAGAATGCGCATGATAGAGCCGAAACGATCGTATACCCTCTGATAATCTTTCGCCGCAAAGCGGTCTGAGCCCATAATTAACAAACGTAAGTGTCCCGTACTTAAACCATTCTCGTAGATATAATCCATGAGCGGTACAAGCAATGGCGGCGTTGATTCCAGCAGTGTAATGCCTTGTTCGACGATGACCCCATGGAGACGAGGCATGCTGAGACGAGTTTCGTTCGAACATATAACGAGCTGTCCTCCGCTCAGCCATGCTCTGGCCAAATCGCCGGCAAATACATCAAAAGAAAAGCTGGCCATTTGCAGCAGTCGTACTTCCATATCTCCGAGCCTGTATTCATGATGCCATGACCATGCGGTTGAAACCCAACTGCGATGCTCGATCATAACCCCCTTGGGCCTTCCCGTTGTTCCGGAGGTGTAGATAACATACGCAAGTCGCTCAGGTGAACAACCGTGGAGTAAATTGGTCGGATCGGCGTCATAGCTTGACGCAAGCCTCAAATCTACGACTTGGCAGCCATCAGGCACGGTCATCATGTCATCGTCGGCAGTAAGCAGTACTTTTGCTTCGCAATCCCTTACCATATAAGCCAGGCGCTCGGCTGGCAATGAGTTGTCCAACGGAACGAAAGCGCCGCCTGCCTTTAATACGGCAAGAACGGCAGTTACGATAAGCGGAGAACGTTCCCCTAGAATGGCCACAGGCTCCCCACTCCCTATGCCCAAGCGACGAAGCGTCCGAGCTAGCCTGTTCGCTTGCTCATTCAATTGTCCATAGGTCAATGACAATCCGCCCGGTTCCGCAACAGCGATTTGATCCGGCGTATTTGCTGCATGGGTCTCAAACATTTCGTGCACAGAACGGTCAAGTGGTTGCTCGGTTCGTTGTCCCAAGCTGTAATTGTGGAGTATATTCTTCTGTTCTTCAGGGGGCAGAATTTCCAGTCGCCCTACCGACTGCATGGGGTTCGACATCGCTTCCCGGATTACATGCAGCAATCTTTGGAACAAACAATCGATGTCTTGGCGCGCATACAAATCTGTCAAATAATCGATTTGAATGGCCATCTCTCCGGTTCCTACATGTTCGCGGATGTGTACCGTCAATTCGTTATCCTGGTGCCCATTTCCCAGAGGCAGCGTCTCGTATTGAAAAGGCGCATCGTCAGGCAGCGTGCCCCACTCCATCGGGTGATAATTGAAGAACACGGGCAGCAATGCCTCCGTAAAACCGAAACGGTTGCGAAGGTCCGGGACAATCCGGTTAAACGGGTACTTTTGATGCCGAATCAGTTCGCTCTGCTTGTTCTTTACTTGTTTAACAAATTCCGCGAACGACCAGGAAGCGTCAATGCGCATACGAAAAGGCGTCGTGCTGACGAGCATCGCAACCATCAACTTCTGTTCTCGAGATGTCCGGTTGGCGTACATCGTTCCAAGCACAACTTCTTCTTCTCCGCAAATCCGCGACATATACAGGCAAAGGGCAGATACGAATAAGTTAAATGGGGAAACATGCTGTGATTCGCAGAACGTACGGATGTCGTTGCATTCAGATACCGGAATTTCATAATGGGCATAAGTTGCCGAGCTTCCGGCCGTCTGGACAGCGTTTTCGGAAGTGCCAAGCCGTGTGATGGAAGGAAGCGTACAGAACTCGCCCTCCCAAAATGCCTTATCTTTCTGAAACCGGGAAGATTGTAGATATTCCTCCTCGTTACGGAGCAGAGCCGTGCAAGCAGGCGCCGCTTCTTGAGGAAGCTCTCTATTGCAAAGCAAAGCATGATAGCCCTCAACGAATTCATTACCCAACAAGTTGAGCGAATAGCCGTCGGCAATAATATGATGAATGCTCAAGAACAGCCTGGCTTCCGATTCACCAGTCCAAAACAGCGTAAATTTATATAAAGGGGAGTCAAAAAGTGGAAACGGTTGGCATGACAAAAACTCGACTTCTTCTTCCCATGCCTCTGGTTCTCTATCGCATAAATTCACAATATCGATGTCAATTGGTGTAAAAGGAACAATATAGCTTAGTGGCTCCTCACCTTCTCTCTGCTGCAATCGCATACGCAGAGCGTCATGACGGAGAGCAAGGCTTTGCAGCACCTCTACGATTTTATCCTCTTGTATCGAGCCCTTGATAGTAAGCAAACTATTAAGCGTGGCAACTGTCGTGTGCGGATTCAAAAGCTCCATGTACCAAATTCGACGCTGAGCTTCTGTAAGCTCGTAATAAACTTTCTCATTTTGTTGCAGTTGCAGATTGGCTTTGCTCATTGACATAAATACCCTTCCTTCTCTTTGGAATCCTTGGAATGCCGGTATTGGTCATGCTTTCTGCTGTGGGGTAAATGTAACAAAGTGGCTTTCAACTTCCTGCAAATTCAACTTATTCCTTGCTAATGAAATGAATAATTCTATGTCTGTCTGTTTTAATGTGAATTGTAACGGTTCTGGTTGTAAGAAAGAAATTGTTTGAGGTTTTATTAAATACAAAGGAGTATCCTTATTTGGTATCGATCATGGTTTCGTATGTTTTATTGTTTAAGCGATACTAGTCTTCTTGGGCTCTCGTTTTCCTTAAAGTTCTCATCTACTAAATAGTAGTTGCTAATATTTTTCACTTTTCGAAAGCGGTACTGGTGAATACATCTCCTTCCCCATCTTTCTTATTATTTATAACAATAGAGTGACCGTCAGCCCCTCGGGGTGAACTGCTTCTCAGCTCTTTCACGTAAGGACGAAGATCCAAAACGCTAAAAATGATAAGCAACCAATCATTTGTATGCATTTTTTGCAGATCTTCAAAAGAAAATAGACTTTCTTGGATATACGAGGTTTTTTCCTCCATTCTTGGGTATTTTTGGTTCAATCACCGAAAAACTTCGCCAAGTTGGGGTGAAATCCCTTTTTTATGACTGAAAATCCTTCCGTATCAAGGGCTCAGATTAATGCAAAATACTCAAATAAAAAGAGCCGCAAGAAAGTTGACCTTTCTTACAGCTCAA
>NZ_MAIS01000286.1:0-628 GCF_001680695.1 Paenibacillus sp. KS1
GCGTGCAGCCTGGGAATTCGTCAAGTTCGTGAATGGGGAGGAAATGGCCCAATCTCGTTCAAGAACAATAAACGGCTCACTCCCGTCACGTACTGGCTATGCAAAGGAGATCGACGGCAAGAGCATGGAGGCATTCTATCTGCTGAAGGTCAAGCAGGGGAACACGGTATGGATGAATGAGCATGTTCCAGATATCTTCTTCCGATTGTTCGATAAGCCGCTGCAGGAAGAGATGCAAGCCGTTATTGATAATAAGAAATCAGTGGACGAAGCGTTAGCCGAGCTGGAGATCAAGGGGCAAGAGGTACTCCTAAAAGCGCGCGAAGCAGCGGAGAAGAAGCCTTAAAAAGGCTTCACAAGCTATCTATGCTTACATTTCACAATAGAAGAAGCAAAGGGTTCGCTACTACGTACAGGTTTAATCAAAAAAAGGAGCTAGAAAAATATGCATCATAGATGGAAAGTTGCAATTCTGCTGTTGACGATCGTCTCCTTAATGAGCGGTTGCATGGGCAAGAAGGAAGTGCTGGAGCCATTGCAGCCTAGCAAAATCAAGGTACTTTATCAGGATGAGGATGCCTTCTACCGAGATTACGGTAAGTATTTTCATATGAAATATCCGCAAATT
>NZ_MAIS01000272.1:0-859 GCF_001680695.1 Paenibacillus sp. KS1
GAACTTGACGAATTCCCAGGCTGCACGCTTGTTGGCTGAGTCGGCTGCAACTGCATAGATGAATTCAAAGTCGATACTTGAAGAATCCATTGCAGGATCTATTGGCGCTGTAACTACACCCCAATCTTTCTTGTTATTGATAAGCTCCAGGGATGTGTAAGCATTGCTAATCATCATCGCAGCTTGATCATTATAAAAATAACTTTTTTGCGAATAAATCTGGCCTTCCGGATGGAAAAATACCGTTTTGCTGCGCATCGCATCTGTTGTCTGCTTGATCGCTTTTTTCCAGCCCTCAGTGTTCAGAATCACCTTCTCTCCCTTTGGATCGAACAGTCTCAATCCAGAGGTATCGGCGATTCTGAACAAGAAGTAGCGTAAGCTTCCTATCCATTCGTAGTACCCGTGCACCTTACTCTCGCCGCTTCCGATATTGGCAAATCTTGCAGACAAATCAAGCACTTCCTGCCAGGTCATATTATTCTTCGGCGGTTCGATGTGATGCTCTTTGAACAATGCTGCGTTATAGTATAAAGCCTGTCGATCTATATAAGGAGCAAGCCCATATAACTTGCCGTTGCCTAAGCTTTTCATTCTATCGATGACCCCCGGCAAAAAGCCCTCCATATCATAGTCGTCCTGCCGGATTACATCCTCTAACTCGTACAATATGCCATTTTTCGCAAATAATGGAAACATATCCGTACCCATCCTTAATACGTCAGCACCGGAGTTTTCTAGCAGTTTCTTCATTTCCGCATCCCAATCTTCTCCACTAATCGAAGAGCCGAGATTTTTGAGTATCTGAGTCTGCGGAATGACTTCGACTTCAATTTGCGGATATTTCATATGAAAATAC
>NZ_MAIS01000383.1:0-245 GCF_001680695.1 Paenibacillus sp. KS1
GCCAGCGCAGGCGCATCCAGCAACGTTTCCCTTGGGATAGGATACAGCGATCCTCCGTTTAGCAGCGCGCCGAACACTTCAAACGTGCTGGCATCGAACCCGATCGCACCGGTTTGAGCCATTCTATCTTCGGCGCTGAAAGGGATGTAGCCCGCTTGTTTCACCAGACGAACCACGTTGCGCTGCTCCACAACGACGCCTTTCGGGTTTCCAGTAGATCCTGACGTATACATGACGTAAGCTGC
>NZ_MAIS01000176.1:0-3509 GCF_001680695.1 Paenibacillus sp. KS1
CCAGCCAACAGGCCAAGTGCAAAGCATTACAGCTTCCACTCAACAGACCGAAGGCTATGCATCAACAGGTGGTATGGGGTCGTCAAGCATTGTACAAAGCGTGTCAGACCAGTCCTACACCTCATAATATAAGAAAAAAGACGGTTCGGATTACAGAACCGTCTTTTTTGATCTGATCTGCCAACTAATATATAACTATTTACATTAGTGCGCTTATTGTTATAATAGTTGTTATGACAAGTTAATAGTTGTTACAACAACTATTTCTGATTTTATGCAGATGAAATATTAGGAGGTATTACACAAAATGGTACTGCATTTGGAACGACGGGTAGGTTACATGCTCGGTCAGACACACCGTAAGGTAGCTGCGGAGTTAGGGGCGAGATTCCGGCCTTATGATATGACGATTGAGCAGTGGGGAGTGCTGTTCCGTCTTGTTGAAGAGGAAGGCATTAATCAAAAGGGATTGGCTGAGCGATGCGGGAAAGATCAGCCAACCTTGACACGGATTGTGCAGCACTTGCTGCGCAAGGGGTGGGTAGAGCGCAGAACCTGCGAACAGGATCGGCGCGCATATCGGTTGGCGGTAACTGCTGCCGGGCGCTCTATTGTGGATCAGTTGATTCCCATTGAGCAGGAATATATCGCTCAAGTTATGGCGGGATTCTCAAGCGACGAGGAGCAGCATCTGCTGCAACAACTGCAGCGGATTCAAGATAATTCTGCTGCAGCTGAGAAGGAACGGTTGGCAGCGGCGAGTCAGGGAAGCGGTGCGAACAAGTGAAAGACATGAATGTGGACTATAGAAATAACGATGAGATTCTTGAAGAAAAGCAGCCATTGTGGACGAAGCCATTTGTAGTGTTAGCTGGCTCGAATTTTCTCGTATCACTGAATCTGTTGATGATAACGCCCGCGCTGCCAGCTTATGTGAAGGATGCCTATCAAGCAGACAACATGACCGTGAGCTTTGTCGTCAGTTTGTTCGCTTTGTCGGCTATTGTGACCCGACTATTTGCGGGAAGATTTTTTGATCGGTTCCGAGCGATGAGCATTTTGATTGCTGGTTTGCTCATATATGCCTTGTCGACGGGCGCTTATGCATTTGTACCATCCTTGGCCTTATTCATGCTTGTGCGCATGATTTACGGCGCGGGATTTGGCATTACGAGCACAGCCCTAGGGACATTGGCAACGCGAATTATTCCTCCTCGACGCATGGGGGAAGGAATGGGTTATTACGGCTTGTCCAATAGCTTATCCATGGCAATAGCTCCGATTATTGGTTTGTGGCTGCTGCAAAGCTACGGATATGAGTACTTAATTGGAACGACGTTTGTCCTTATCATTATTATTTTTCCAATGCTGCCCCTATTGCGCAGTGCCAAAGCTCCTGCGAGTCAAGCAACCATTCGGCCGCAAGGCTCATGGATTGATCGGCGGGCATTGCTGCCGTGTACGCTTAATTTTCTTGTCACCATCACGTACGGAGGTATCCTGTCCTTCATTACCATGTTCGGTCAGGAAAGAGGGATCGCGAATGTTAGCCTATTCTTCTTATGTAATGCGATATCCATATTGGTTGTCCGTACATTCGCTGGCAAGCTGTATGACAGCAAGGGACATCTCGCGGTTGTCCCTGCAGGAGGAATAATGTTGGCAGCTTCGCTGGTGGTACTGGCCTACAGCGCATCGACAGGGATGCTGTGTCTTGCCGCTGCTATGTACGGGCTTGGATATGGCAGTCTGCAGCCTGCATTTCAGGCATGGGCTGTGCAGCGTGTACCTGCTGACCAGCATGCCGCAGCAACAGGCATGTTCTACAATTCAATTGACTTGGGTGTGGCTCTTGGTTCGTTGCTGCTCGGTGCAGTAGCATCAGTCACTACTTATAGCAATACGTACCTCGTATCCTCTTTGTCTGCGGTATTGTTGCTGCTCATTTATGCATTTGCTCTTCTTCGAGCGAGAGCTTCTCGGATGAGTGGACGTGATGAAGCAACTGTTTCTGCCACTTAGATGCTGGAAAGAATAGTACAATGGGTTGTCTTTGTTATGTATGCAAAATATAAGTTAAAAAATAAATTTAACTCATTTACTTGACAAAAGTAAGTTATAACATTTATTATACTTACATAAAGTAAGTCAATGACATTAAATAAGCGTACAATTTTGAGTCAACATCAATAATTTGTCGCTAGCTATGAGCTATCTTGTCAGAACTGAATGTAAGGCAATAACGTTATACAAAATTTATTTATGAGGTGAACATGATGAAAAAAGTACTTGTTATTAATTCAAATCCTAAACCAACTGAAATGTCCTTCGCTCTTCGTCTTGGTGAGCACTACTTGACTGCGCTTCAAGCTGATGCGGATGTACAAATCGAGCGCGTAAATCTGTATGAAGAGAACATTCCATTGATCGACGGTACCGTATTAGATGCTTGGGGTAAAGCTGGCGCTGGTGAAGCATTGTCTGCAGAGCAAACAAGCACACTCGGCCGCATGAATGAAATTTTGGAGCAATTTATTGCAGCAGACGTTGTGGTATTCGTTACACCAATGTGGAACTTGAGCTACCCGCCGCTTCTTAAAGCTTATATCGATAACGTAGTTATTGCCGGCCGTACATTCAAGTACACTGCTGAAGGTCCACAAGGCTTGCTCGGAGGCAAGAAAGTGGTTCATATCGAAGCGCGTGGCGGTATTTACTCCGAAGGTCCAACAGCAGGTCTTCGCTTCGCAGACTCTTACCTGCAAGCGATTATGGGCTTCATCGGCATTAGCGATTACGAGAATATCGTCGTGGAAGGCATGGCTGCAACGCCTGACCGTGCAGAAGAAATTCTTGCTTCCGCGAAGCAACGTGCTGAGCAAAGCGCTAAGAACTTTCTGGCAACTGTAAAATAAGTTAGTTATATCAATCAAACATGAGTGTTCGCACCTGACCATGAGCCGGTTCCTATTGGAGCCGGCTTTTTTTCATTTGTCACCAATTAGGCACTCGCACATATGATGGTAACGAATGAAAGGGGGAGGGAGGTAACAGGCACTGAAGGGCTACTTCTATCAATGGGCTCGTGACGCTGATATTCGTCTAGCTCAACGCGCAATCAATGGCGAGCGCACCTGGCCTGCTTCCTATGCACTGTGGTTCTTTAGGCCGGCGGGAGAGTGCCCAGATACGTGGTTCAATCAACAAAATTCTGGTCGGTATCGAGCGCATTATTTCTTTTCCCCAACTGGGGACGACTGTCCAGCAGTGTACTCGGGGTAACGAGGCTTCATTAAAAATCAGTCCAGATGAGACTGTAAAGGAGAGAGTGTAGCATGAATTACATGAGTTATGGTTATCCAACTCCGAACCAATCCGGTAATAGTTCGATTTCTCCAATGAGCACGTCAAAAGGCGGATCTTGTTGCGGATCAAAAGCCCCAATCAGTCCAACTCCGACACCATATCCGGCCCAGCAATCGATGCAGAGCATGCCAATGCAGAACATG
>NZ_MAIS01000220.1:0-1551 GCF_001680695.1 Paenibacillus sp. KS1
TGGAGGTTCGAGTCCTCTCACCGGCACCATTAATGAACAAAGTATTCTTTAGGGAAATAACCTAAAGAATTTTTTTGTTTTTGCTTTAAAACCTCTCTCACTGGAAGTGCCGCTAAAAAGTTGAATAGTCAAAAAAGTGTCGCCCCCCTATTTCGAAGTTCCATCATCTATTTGGTTTCATTTCCTACCTTTTCGATTTGTGCTTTTTGAATGACTTCTAAGTGCAATTAAGTTTGACCGTTGTAGATTGACCGCATGGTCAAAATAATGATATGAATTGACCATATGGTCAATCTTTTTTAGAAAGCAGGTGCAGGTAATCGTAGAAGTTGACAAGAGACACGCAATTATTCAGGCAGCGCTCGAAGAGTTTACCCATAAAGGATATGAGGGAGCATCCACGAATCAAATTACGAAATCAGCTGGGGTTTCCAAAGGTATTCTGTTTCATTATTTTTCAGATAAGCGCACCTTGTATTTAACGCTGGTAGATGAGTGTTTGAATCATTACTTCCATACCATGACTTCTAATTTACCTGACCTTTCTGATGATCTACTCGAAGCGTTAGGTCAGTTATCGAAAATCAAAATGGATGCATTTAAACGAGAACCGATGAAGTATAGGTTTATCACAAATGCGTTCATGACGATGACGAACGATCTGAAAAAAGAATTACATCTAAAGCAGCAGCGAATGAAGGCGCATATGGTTGATTTACTAGCAAGCAAGGTCGATCGTAATCGATTCCGAAGGGATATTGAACCGGAGCAAGCTATCGAATTTGTATTGCTGTCATTGGAAGCTCTTCTTGCAAAGCAGATGAATTCGCTGAACGAACAAGAATTAGATGGATCTGTGACGGTTCCAGCATTAGATATGAGCCTTTATTTACAACTATTGAAATATGGGGTATATCGAGAGGCAGGGATTTGAGTGAGAGTAAAGCTGTTGACGCTTGGAACGAGGGGAGACATTCAACCTTTTATCTTCTTGGGTAATGGCCTTCGGAAACGAGGGCATCATGTCACCATATGTACTTCACACAATTTTGAAGAGTTGATTCACGCCTACGATCTCGAATTTGTGACGATACAGGCTGATATCATGAAGTTGGCTCAGTCTGAGGAAGGCAAGCAAATGCTTGGAGGGAATCCGCTTAGCATCATGAAGCAACTGAAAACTCATATTATACCTATGATGCGGCAAATGCTCGAGGATCTCTGGCAGGCATCGGAAAATGCAGAGGCCATCATCTATCCTCCTAAAGTGTTAGGAGGATATGACATTGCCCAAAAACGTAAAATACCTGCATTTACAGCACACCCCACACCTATCATTATACCGACCGGTAATTTTCCCAATCCTATTCTTCCTTTTAATTTACGTATTCGATTGTTGAACAAAAACCAGCTAATGTTTGTCAAGCTATCCCTTGGTTATTGAATGAATTACTGATATACTGGTTTTTAAGCATGGCAAAAAAACTCCATTGCCGTGGAGTTTTTTAGAATTGAATAAGTTTTATGTTTGGTAAGGCTGGCCTCTATTCA
>NZ_MAIS01000148.1:0-7929 GCF_001680695.1 Paenibacillus sp. KS1
GAGGATCGAAAGCAGCTGTTAACCCTGCCGATAATGAAAACTGATAATCTTTACAGCTTTGCACACGCAGCCGAAATATTAGGGATTACAACCCAAAGGCTTTTTGAAATATCATCTTCTCCTTATGTTGAGAAGGTGCAACAAGATAATCGTATCTATTTTACGAAGGATAGCATACGGAAACTTGTACTGAGGGAGGATGTTTAAATGATAACAGTCGAAAGAGCAAGTAGAATAACAAACCGTTTTGGACTTGGTTTTACGGAGGACTACGTGTTAAGGCGTATTCAAAATGGGGATCTAGAAAGAGCACTAAAACCTTACAACGGTGTGTATAACTCTAGTTATGGTTTCGGGGTCAGTATTGAATCTTTAGCCAAACTATTACTGAGACACGGGATTACAGAGAAAGAAATTAACAAGGTTCTACCAGCATAGGGAGATCCCCCCTTCCATTTGCTAATTTAATTGCCGCCCCCCTAATAATCATACTAGGGGCGGTCTTACATAAACAATTTCATGTTCGTCATACAAGTGGATAAAAGAAAACACTTTAAACTCTTCCTGGCTTTCATCGGTCTAGTGCCTGCCGTTAAATGGTGGATGTCACTCCCAGAATCACACCGTCGCAGTAGCTTATTAGCTAGGTGGCATGACAGAGTTGTATTCAAATACATACGTGGTAAAGCTGCACCTGGGCACGTTGAATGTCATGAAGATACCTCAGGATTAGTTCTTAGTATCGCCATCCCCCTTTATAGGGGGGTGGAATGTTTCCTCGAATTAGTGTGAATTAAATAAAAAAATCTACACACTACTAATACAAGGGCACGAGCGTAGCGAGTGACCTGTGCATCTTGACCGTAGCGGAGCGAAGGGCAAGTGCACCAACTGTAAACTATGTAAATTAAAATAGTCTTTTAAAAGAGTAAGAACATTGTAATGACTGTTAGGGCTACCATGATAATAGATAAGATAAATGGTACAACTGTTAATGTAATCCCCGCAATTGCCAATCCTCTACCACTAGATGACTTCCTTGCTCTAATACCCAATATCAGTCCAGTAATTGATAAGATAAATGCCAAGATAAGAAAAGGTATTCCTGCCTCCGCCTCCCCTACCAAAAATCCAAGAAATATAAATAAAATTGAAAAAATCCCTGTGATTAATGAAACAATAGCTGAACCTAATCTATCTTTTTGCGCTTTTACTACTTTAGTGTTTGTCTAATCTCAAGTTAGTTTTTTAATATCTTTTTATAATTCCTTAAATGCCGTTAAAGCCTGCCTATGCAGGCACTTCGGCATTTTGTGTTTTGGGAGATGTTCTTAAATGCTCTTAGAAATTTTTATATTTTTGTCTTGAGAGGTAGTAAAAAAGTAGTAAATTCGTTTTGTACTACCAAGCAAGATACATTTTATATCAAGCAGCGAGCTGCTGTTCTTGTTGCTTTCTTTTTTCCAATCGTTCCATTTCTGCACTTGCAGAATCGAATGTTGCGTGTGCGTAATAGTTGAGGGTCATTGTAATGTTGGAGTGTCCCATGATGTATTGCAATGCTTTTGGATTCATGCCTTCATTGGCTTTATCGGTGCAGAATGTATGTCTTAGGGTATGTGGTGTCACTACCTTTGGCAATGCTACTTCATTATCATTATCCTTGTTGTACTTCTTTACAAGTCCTCGGAACACACTATTGTAATTTATACCGATTTTCGGATTGCCGTTTCGAGTAACGAATATGAAGTTGCTGTAGCCATCTATGGTGACAGTCTTTGTAAATCTGCGCCTATCCATTATACGTCTAAAGGCTTGATAGACTTCCTCTGTCATCTTAATTCGTCGGAAACCACTCTTTGTTTTTGGTTCATCAATGTAGTATCCAGTTCCTGTGCAGTATAACAACTGATGGTTTACATCAATAATTCTGTTTTCTAAATCTATATCTGCATCTGTCAATCCGCACAACTCGGAAATACGAAGTCCTGTACCAAGCAGTATGATTATATCATCATAATGTGGAAATATCCGGGTTTTTATACTATACTGGTGTCGTTAAGGCACGGAGGACGGGGAACGGCGTTACGGGCAGATGCAGCGAATTTATATTTTCGGAAGTAGGGAAGAAAAATGATTGAATTAAGAAAAATTACCCACGATAATTTTGAGGCAGTGTTGAAGTTAAGCATAACAGACGAGCAGAAAGGAAATGTGGATTCCAGCATATATTGTTTGGCTAAAGCCTATGTAAAGATACTCAACGACGAAAAACCTCCTATGATCTTCGCTATATGCAACAATGATGAAGTCATAGGATATGTCGATATTGGATTTTTCGAACTGGCGGAAAGTGCATTTTTATGTGAAAAATATGGAGATAAATCTACTTATGGACTTAATCGCTTTATGATTGATAAAAAGCATCAAGGCAAAGGATTTGGCAAACAAGCAATGATGAAAGTTATTGATTACATAAAGTCGTTTCCACAAGGAAAAGCCGATGCAGTTGCTACATCATATTGGATGGTAAACGAAGCCGTCCGGAAGTTGTTTGCGTCTGTCGGTTTCGTTGAAACAGGAGCGATATGGGACGGACAAACAGGGGGTAATTGGAATGCAGAAAGAAAAGATATAGAGTATGCAGAAGTAGGTGCCAGACTCGGATTATAAAGCTAACAATTTGAATAGTGCATCGTACAGTATAAGACCAACTATGCGAAGTCAATAGCAAAAATGCAAAAAGAAAGCACAACATTAGCCGTGCAAAAAAGTGCACGCTTCCGCGAACCTGTGGGAAACAGGCTTGAAAAAAGGGATAATAGTAGTAAATTGGAGTTGAAATCCTGTGAATGTGCTTGTAAATCAAGGGCTGTGGGGTTTAACTAACAAATTTTTTGTAAATTAGTTTGCTTTTGCAATACTGCTCCCTCCCTTTCACCTATGACGTTTAGACTACTTCAACTCTACATCAACTTTCTACATCTTTCAACACCGACTCCCTAATAAAAGGTTATCGCAACTAATCCCCTACCAAGAACGATTGCTTTGATTGAAAGGGGAGGTAATAATGAATATTGAAAGAGTGTTTACAGGCACAACTGACTTTAAGACCTTAATTATTAGTCAATTGGAGAAGGAGATTGAAAATATTGTATCTGCCGCCTACAATGATAAGCAAGTAGATATAGTCGCCACCACTAATAATGGGAGGCGACATAAATGAAAGTAGCAGGATATGTTAGGGTCTCAACAGATAGTGAAGGGCAAAAGGAATCTCCTGAAAATCAGAAGCAATTGATTTTAGACTTCCTTAAAGAGGGACAGCACGATTTATTCGATTTCTACATTGATGTGCAAACTGGAACCAACGACAATCGTGAAGGTCTGAAAAGGCTTATCGAAGAAGCTGAGCATCAGAAGTTTGATGTGATAGTTGCAAAAGAATTAAGTAGAATAGGTCGAAATGTAGGGTTGCTCTATCAATTGAAAAAGATAGCCGAAACAAAAGGTATCCGAATAATTACTTTAGATGGGCTTATAGATACCCAGGATGCATCAAAACAGGCTATGTTTGGACTTTATGCTTGGATGTATGAAAACGAAAGCCAACGCACAAGCGAACGTATCAAGTCTGTTTTTCGAATGAAGTATAAGTATGGGAAATTTTTAGGTGCTCATGCTCCATACGAATATACAGTGCATGATGGCAAGTTAATCATGCGAGATGATTATACTGTAGATGTTGTTAGGGATATTTACAGTAAATACCTAGAGGGGTGGGGGCACGATAAAATAGCGAGGTATCTTTCAAACAAGCAACTGCCCACCCCCTCACAAGTCATCGGCAAGTCAAATGCTAGTCTGTATTGGCAAGGTACATCAGTTAAGAAGATTTTACAAAACCCACACTATGTTGGTGATCTGGTTCAAGGTAGAGAGGCAACTTTGAATGTCACAAATAAAAAAAGGGTGTTTTTAAAAGAAGAGGATTGGGTTGTTGTCCAAAATACCCATGAACCAATTATTTTGAGAAAAATATTTGAGGAAGCAAAACACCTACTTGCAATGAGAGCAAGAAGGGGGCATGGCGGAACTAAAGCGCAAAAACACCTTTTTACTAATATTGCTTATTGCTCTGATTGTGGAAAGGGTATGTGGTATCGCTCAAACCGAAAGGGATACATTTGTGGCACCTATGCAAGGCATGGGAACATCGCTTGTACCAATTACGCAGTTAAGGAACAAAACCTCACAGAAGTCATTCTAAGCGACTTAAAAGCGATGTACGACAAACTGAACCTACCTGATCTGGATGCCAAGGTCAAACAAAGAATAAACGCTAACCAAAAAAAATAACAAAACAGCTACAAGCCATTGATAAACAAATACAAAAGCAAATGGATATAAAGAAAAATGCTTTACAGAAGTTTGTCAGTGATGCTATTACCAAGGACGACTATGACTGTTTGGTTACAGATATTGAAGACAAGTTGCTGCATTTAGAAGTCGAAAAAAGCCAACTTCAAAAAAAGATGGAGGAAAGCTACTCAGCGAGTAAACTTTTCTCCATCAAAGAACAATTTAAAAAAGCAGTGGCTTTCGATACTTTGACTACAGAGACTCTTTTACGCTTCGTTGAAAAGATTGAAGTCAAAGAAGATAAAAGCATCAAGATTTATTATAAGTTTGCCATGGTTGAGGGGTTATAATCCACTCACCCCTCTTCTAAAACTAGCAGTGAAACACACTCCACATGTGATGTATAGACACTGAAAAACAAATACAGGAATAGCATTTGCTCAATGAAGGGCGGCTGAAAACAGTCGCTCTTTTATTATACCCCCACCCAGTGGCTAGCGAAAAGAATATTGCATCTGAGCCGAAGTTAAGGCTTGTCATACCCGCCTGAAAATTTTACAAATATCCTTCTGTACGCACAAAGAAGCCCCTACCATAATGGCGGGGCAGAGAATAGGGAGCGTGTGTTTCTAGTATTAACATCAAGACAGCTAGTATACCTGCTCCCCTAGTAGATAGGCTTTATTATGCTTGGTTGTTGATTTTGACCAAAAGAAAAACCACCCAATGTGGCGGTTCATTCTTAACTATCGTACCCGTTAACGTAGAAATGATTGCTTAAATATCACGAATATACGCACCAAACAGACACAAAGTTTCATACGCCTATCTGACTCGAAAATAAATGTCAGCGCAGCTCAGCGAGCACCTGACAGAGTCGTTCAAAGGCGGGTTTCGGCGAATAATCGTCTCGTAAGATTCCAAACTGATAGAATATGTTGTCCTTACTGCTGTCCGCATCGCGAAGCGTGAACAATTCCCAATGTGTTACGTTAAGTACGAATCGGTTCGCGTATGCGGTACGTAGAACGGTCTCTATTGCAAAGGACTGATGTTCTTCTGAGCGTTCGGGACCGGTAGGCCAGCCAGTCTCACAAATATGAATCGGCACGTTCGGGCCGATCCCCGCTATCGGCAAAGCTATCTCACGGAAAGAATGCAGCAGTTGCTCGGTAGCGCTAGCCAGTTCGTTCTTAACAATACGACCGCCAAATACATCCGGATACATGTCCAGTCCGACATAGTCCAAGGAATCAACGAACTCTGTTCCGCCGAGTTTGGCCAGACTCGGCCAAAAGGTCCCTGAGTGCGGATCAATCTCCGGAACAACGGCGAAGCCAATCGAAACGTTCCTATCGGATTCGCGCTTTGCCCGTCCTGCCGCAATTACCCCTTTAACCAGAGCTTCTATGGCTCTCGGCGAACTGCCGTCGGCAGCCTCCGGGAGTCCCACCAGATTGACTTCACTCGTTACTTGTACGTTGGACAAATGATTACCATATCTGGTTACCACGAGTTCCACAAAATCGATCCAAGCATTGACGTCGCCGCGTGGATCTCTGTAGCACAAGACCATATCCCATGATGCTGGAATCGAAGCCATCTGGCCAATATGTTGTAAAGCCCCCTCCGTCGACTCGGCTCCAGTCCAACTTATATACCAACGGATTAATA
Source organism: Paenibacillus sp. KS1 (assembly GCF_001680695.1). Taxonomy (NCBI): domain Bacteria; kingdom Bacillati; phylum Bacillota; class Bacilli; order Caryophanales; family Paenibacillaceae; genus Paenibacillus; species Paenibacillus sp. KS1. Next base: position 6,037 of record NZ_MAIS01000148.1, read on the forward strand.
ACGGCTCGCCATCTCCCTGCAGCCGTTTCATTGCGAGACCCATTTGCTCGAAATCATCGGGCGGGCCTGCTGCAACCCCGTCGGGGCCGCCCGACAGCCCGAGTGGAAATACTCCGAATGTAAACGATTTAGTCTCATTTACGTGATCAGTACTACTCATTCAGCATCATCCTTTCAAATTAACCAATTATTACTGTACCAATAATATCTGTCATTTAACTCAAATTCGCTGCTTGGGATTCCCTTGTTAATTTATTTACCATACATCTCCGCTTAATATTAACATATATTGGAACTAAACTTCCCGTTACTTCAATAACAAATCAACAACACAGTTTAACAGAGCCATAGATAAAAAATGCTTTAATGATAACACCTATTTCTTAAGAGTCCCCCCTACCAAAACATTGTGTTTTCCCTAGATACCACCATTTCATACCTTTATTTCCTTAGATTGCCTTTGTCAGTGTTTTATGATGACGGTACTTTCGTTCCTATCACTCCCGTTATCATTTGTACACACCTGTGGTTAAAGTTCACTAACCTTACCTTATATTGATATCAAATGACAAAGGAAGGTGAAGACGATGGAGAAGATGTATTCCATCAAGGAAGCGAAAGCGGTATTAGGTCTTTCCTACAACACAGTGTACCGTCTGATAAATTACGGGACTATCAACGCTGTTAAAATCGGCGGCTCGATTAGGATTCCTCAGGCGGCACTAAGAAAGTTCATTCTTGAGGACACTTCAGGAGGGCAAAGCGAATGATTATTAACTCCAAGGCGGTCTCTCTCATCGAAGCCGCTACGATGTTAGGAATGACTGAAGAGGAAGTTCTGCGGTTGAGCCAATACGGGTTATTGGAACAAAGCAAGTCTGAAGACGGTAAAACACGGGTTAGTCTCCATAGCATTGAGAGATACGCCCACCGTAACGGTATAGCCCTTCAGGAAGCTCCTAAGCCATCTGTAGGGCGTTCAGGAAGCCTAACGATTCAAGATTCATTGACAAAGCTAGGTTTACACAATGAGAAGGAAATTCACCTGCTGATTCAAACAGGTAAGCTGAAGGCGTACTTTAAAGGCGGGGCATATGTTGTCGATGCTCAAAGTTTACACGATTACGTTACGGGGGTGACTAGCCTTGCTTGACAAATATTATTCGGTTAAAGACGTTTCCGAATTATTTAACGTTGAGGAACAGATTGTAATGCAATGGATACTTGATGACAAGCTAACAGCAGTGAATCTAGGCGGCAATATCGTTAGAATTGGGGAAAACGAACTGCTGAATTTTTTCTACGTCTCACATTATTGGAGGACTTGGAGCAATGAACATTTGGACGTGTGAGCGTGTAGCTCGCTCTTTAGGATGTAGTCCGCAACAAGTGAAACGATTCTGCGACTTAGGAACAATTTCTTGTTACAGGACTTCTAGTGATGGTATTCAATCAATGTACCCCTTCCGAATCCATGAGCAGGAACTATTAAAGTTCGTTGGTTGTGAAAAGGTAGAAGAATTTAATAATGTTCGGTATCGGTAGAGTTTACCCGCCCATAGTTGGCGGGTTATTTCTTTTTCGCAACTCTGATTTGGGATGGGGCGACTATAAAGAGTGTAAGGAGTTAAAAACCCTGAAAGCAAAACGAAAAATATAAGAGAGTAGGGAGAAAAATGCGAATACTAACAAAAAGTGAGTTAAATAACCTGTCACATAAAATCATAGTCAATAAAGGATTTTCCCAAATACCGGACAGTGTAACGATGTGTTACGACTTAACAACTGATGAGAAGGCATTATATCTTCTGTTGGTAAAGAACTTTAATGACAAATTAGGATATGCTTATCCATCGTGGGAGTATTGGATTGTCAACACTAAATCAGACAGCT
>NZ_MAIS01000224.1:0-1496 GCF_001680695.1 Paenibacillus sp. KS1
CGGATATTTCATATGAAAATACTTCCCGTAATCGCGGTAGAAGGCGTCCTCATCCTGGTAGACCACCTTGATTTTGCTTGGCTGCAGCGGTTCCAGCACTTCCTTCTTGCCCAAGCAACCGCTCATTAAGGAAACGATCGTTAGCAGCAGGATCGTTATTTTCCATTTGTGATGCACGTTTTCTCACCCGTTTCCTTACTTATGACTTTCCTTTTGTTTTCTGCTTTGCTTCTTCTTGCAATTTGGATAATAGCTCCTGTCCCTTTATCTCCAAGGCAGCAGCCGCTTCATCTACTGACTTCTTGTGATCGATAACGGCCTGAAGCTCTTCCTCCAGCGTCTTATTGAACTTCCCGAAGAAAGGAAATGGGACATAGTCATTCATCCAGACGCTGTTGTGCTGAGTCTTCAGCAAATAGAACGGTTCCATGCTCTTGCCCTTGAATTCCTTCAAATAACCGGTACGTGAAGGTAAATTACCAGTCATCGTCCGTGATCGGGCATGAGCCATTTCCGATCCGCTTGTAAACTTGACGAATTCCCAAGCAGCGCGCTTGTTGGTCGAATTCGCAGAAACCGCAAAAAGCGGATAAAAGGAAACATTCGTCGATTCCACCCCAGGCTCAATTGGGACAGTGACGACCTCCCAATCTACCGGCTCGTCCTCATTAAATCTAACGGCATATGTAGCAGGTGGGCCGAATATAGTCATCGCAGCCACACCATCATCAAAAAAGTCGCTTTTTGACGAATACATCTGATCTTCTGGACGGAAATAAACCGCATTGTTGCGTACAGCATCCACAGCCATTTTCATTGCTTTTTTCCATCCATCCGAATTGATAAGCACCTTCTTCCCCTTCGCATCGAAGAACTTTAAGCCGGAAGTATCGGCGATATCGAACATCAAATTGCCTGCATGGCCATTCGAAAAGTACAAGCCATGCACAGGACGGTTTCCATTTTTAACATTAGAAAATCTCGCTGCTAATTGCAGCACCTCTTCCCAGGTCATCTTGTTCGTCGGCGGATCAATTTGATTATCCTTGAACAATTTTGTGTTATAGTACAGAGCTCCAATGCTTACTTGTGGAGCCAGCCCATACAGCTTCCCGTTGCCCAGGTTTTTGATCGAATCGATAAGTCCCGGCATAAACTCCTCGATATTATAGCCGTCCTGCCGGATGGCTTCCTCAAGATCATAAAGCTTCCCGTCGGTGGCGAACTGCTTGAACATTCCGCTGTCCAGCATATATACATCTGCGTCCGTTTTTTCGAGCAGCTTCTTTACTTCCGCCTCGTATTCATCCGCGCGGATCATTTTACCGAGATTTTTGAGCACCTGAACCTGTGGAATGACTTCGACTTCAATCTGCGGATATTTCATATTGAAGTACTTTCCGTAATCACGGTAAAATGCGTCTTCATCTTGGTAAATCACTTTGATCTTGCTTGGCTCAAGCGGTTCCAGCACTTCCTTCTTGCCGAAGCAGCCG
>NZ_MAIS01000035.1:0-62147 GCF_001680695.1 Paenibacillus sp. KS1
TCTCAGCGGCGACTCATATAATATATCACGACCACCAATAGTATGCAACAGGTAAAAAATTACTATTTCAATTTTATACAATCTCCCCTATTGAACTGTGCATAAAACCGCTCTACAAAAGGCTTTTTCGTGATTCATATTTCAATTGTCCTCACTTATAACTACCCCCTTTCCCCCTGTTTTACACAGCTAAAGGCTATATTCATGATTGTACACAATAATAGCAGCAGCTATCTGCATGCCGCACTAGATCACAAGTAACATCCATCCTATCATCTTCATTCATCCGAGCATACATGTTCTTTCATTTTCCTACATCCAGTGCAAACACCCGACTTCTTCAGTGTAGTCCCATGACACTTCTACATATTTCATCGCTATACCTGATGATTCAACCGCATACGATCACCGTAATTGAAATGAAACTAGTTATTCATTACATCTTTACCTTCTTTCTAATGGAATAGTAGCTATCTCCGAACGAATTAAAAAAGGATCGAACCTAGGCCTAAACCTAGGAGCGATCCTTACTAATGTACATTTATCTTAGTTGCTGCGCTCACGCATGTGAGGGAACAACAGTACGTCACGAATAGACGGCGCATTCGTAAGCAGCATAACGAGGCGATCTACACCGATACCAAGTCCACCTGTTGGCGGCATGCCGTATTCCAATGCACGAATGAAGTCATCGTCCATTTCATGTGCTTCATCGTTACCATGCTCACGCTCTTCCAATTGCGCCTCAAAGCGTTGACGCTGATCGATTGGATCATTAAGCTCTGAGAATGCATTTGCATGTTCACGCGCAACGATGAACAACTCGAAGCGATCTGTGAAGCGTGGATCCTTGTCGTTCTTCTTCGCAAGCGGAGAAATTTCAACCGGATGGCCCGTAACGAATGTTGGCTGAATCAACGTTTCTTCTACGAATTCTTCGAAGAATGCATTCAGAATATGACCGAATGTATGGTGCGGCTCTACCTTCACATTATGTTCCTTCGCAACACGATGCGCCTCTTCGTCTGTCATCTGTGCGGAGAAATCAACACCTGTCACTTCTTTAACTGCATCCACCATCGTTACACGGCGCCATTGCGGCGTCAGATCAACTTCGTGGTTCTGATACTGAATCTTCGTTGTCCCCAACACTTCTTGCGCAATATGCGCAACCAGATTTTCCGTCAGGTTCATGATATCGTTGTAATCTGCATATGCCTCATACAATTCAATCATTGTGAATTCCGGATTGTGACGTGTTGAAATCCCTTCGTTGCGATATACGCGGCCTATTTCGTACACTTTCTCCAATCCGCCCACGATCAAGCGCTTCAAGTGGAGCTCAATCGCAATACGCATGTAGAGTGTCATGTCGAGTGCATTATGATGCGTGATGAACGGACGTGCTGCCGCACCACCAGCGATTGCATGGAGTGTTGGTGTCTCCACTTCCAAGTATCCATGGGAATCCAAATAGCGACGCATCGATTGAATAATACGCGAGCGAGTGACGAACGTCTGCTGAACATCCGGGTTCATAATCAAGTCAACATAGCGCTGACGGTAACGCATTTCCACGTCCTTCAGGCCATGGTATTTCTCTGGAAGCGGCAAGAGCGACTTCGACAAAATCTCAAGCTCCAGCACTTTAATGGACAATTCACCTGTCTTCGTCTTGAATACCGTACCACGAACACCAATGATGTCACCTAGGTCAAGCAGGCTGTAAGCTTCAAATTTTTTCTCATCGATTGTATCTTGACGAACATAAATTTGAATACGGCCGGACAAGTCCTGGATGTGCGCGAAGCTAGCTTTACCCATGCCGCGCTTAGCCATGATACGTCCTGCAAGGCTAACCTCTACACCTGCTTCTTGGAGCTCATCCTTCTCCATCCCATCATACTTATCGAGCACTTCTTTTGCAGTTGCTGTACGCTCATATTTTGTTCCGAACGGATCTACGCCCAGCTTGCGAAGCTCGTCCAATTTGTTGCGGCGAATTTGCAGCAATTCACTTAATTCCGTTTCTTGATTGACGACGTCCGTCATTACACTCCACTCCTTGTATAATTAAATCGAAATATTCCATGATGTATGATAAATGCTTGGGAACGGCACTTATGCTTTCACGTTCTTTCATTTCTTTTCATGAAAAAAAGGGGACAATGTCCTCACTTCCTCACACCGCCGATTGGTGAAAAAAGCTTCCATGTATGGAAGCTTTCATCCCAACTTCTCATGCTTGACGCCACAAGATGCTTAGCCGCAGCCGATTAGCGCTTAATCTCGAGAATTTTGTATTGAATCACGCCTGCAGGAACGTTCACGTCCACAGTTGTGCCCTTTTGCTTGCCCAAAATTGCCTTGCCTACCGGGCTTTCATTCGAAATCCGGTTCTTCAATGGATCGGATTCAGCAGTACCGACAATTGTATATTCCATCTTGTCGCCGAATTCCAAATCCTCAACGATTACCGTCGAACCAATGCTTACAAGATCTGTGTCAATGTCATCGTTGTTAATGATCCGTGCGTTGCGAAGCATTTTTTCCAATGTAATGATACGACCTTCAATGAATGCTTGTTCATTCTTCGCATCTTCATATTCGGAGTTCTCGCTGATGTCGCCGTAGCCGATCGCTACTTTAATCCGCTCTGCCACTTCACGACGTTTAACGGATTTGAGGTTTTCAAGCTCATCCTCCAGCTTCTTCAGACCGTCCTGGGTCAGAATGACTTCTTTATCGCTCATCTTACCGATTCTCCTGTCATGATATATTTCGCATCCAGCCTCAGGGCTGCTAACAACGATCGATGCGAATGCAGCCGATGCGAATGCTATAGTTCATCATATGGCTTGATTGCCACATCATGACTCCACAACTTGGTCGTTCTTTGTCATACATAGTCGTGTAATATACACCAAGCCCGAGGCCAATTTTCTATTGTTGAATTATATGGGATGGATTTGCAAAAGTCAATGAGACCGTACATGCCCTTGAAAACGCTTCGATCCCCTGAACATGCGCCCGTAACAGCTTCTATTGCAGCAATTACTGAACCGTTGATTCAGCTTCTTGCTTCTCATTCACTTGACGTACATACTCCTCCAGCATGCGGGCAACTTCATCACGGCGTGTCTCTTCCATGATGGCATCCTTCACACGCGCGGCAGAAGGCAATCCCTTCAAGTACCATGCCAGATGCTTACGCATCTCCTTCACCGCCACCTGCTCCCCCTTAAGTGCAATGAGGCGATCCATATGAACAAGCGCAATACGAACTTTCTCTTCTGCCGACGGATCTGGGAGCAGCTCTCCTGTCGTCAAATATTCAATCGTGCGATACAGCATCCACGGATTGCCGAGTGCACCGCGTCCAATCATGACGCCGTCGCATCCCGTCTCTTCCAGCATACGCTTCGCGTCTTCCGGAGTGAACACATCCCCGTTGCCGATAACCGGAATCGAGACATTTTCCTTAACTTGGCGAATATAGCTCCAGTCCGCTTGACCCGTATACAGCTGCTCGCGTGTGCGCCCATGTACACTGACCGCTTGACCACCAGCACGCTCAACAGCTTTGGCATTCTCCACTACATAAATGTGATCGTGATCCCAGCCGATTCGCATCTTCACCGTAACCGGTTTATCTACAGCATCAACAACGGCCGACACCATCTCATAGATCTTCTCCGGGTTAAGAAGCCAGCGAGCGCCTGCATCGCATTTTGTTACCTTCGGTACAGGGCAACCCATATTGATATCAATAATATCGGCATTTGAATCTTTATCGACAATTTTGGCAGCTTCAACGAGAGATTTGCGATCCCCGCCAAAAATCTGCAGACTAAGCGGCTTCTCCCTATCATCTACATACAGCATCTCACGAGTACGCTCATTGCCGTGAACAAGCGCCTTGTCACTAACCATTTCTGCGCATACGAGTCCGCATCCGAATTCCTTCGCAATGAGGCGGAAGGCAGGGTTGCACACCCCAGCCATGGGCGCAAGCACGACTTGGTTTTTCATTTCTATATTTGCAATTTTCAGCATTGCTCGCACTCCTTTCAACTCTATCCCTATCCATATGGCTGATATGCCACACGGTTATCTATACAAAACAGGATTACCAATGTTCCATTTTACCGAAAGGAACCCGGTGATGCCAGTTCATCATGTGAAATATTTAATTGCTTGCATATTTCTTTCATTATCTGCTCATCAATCTGCCGATTTCCCCGCTCAATTTCACCGAGCACAGATACTGAGATGCGCACGCGTTCAGACAGCTGCTGCTGCGTCAATCCCCGAAGCTTGCGGAAAGCCCGGATTCGCTTGGCCACTTGCAAGGACTCCACTTCCGAATACCTTCCTTCCCATCCAGTGTTCCCAAGGCATGATGAACGAATGCGTGCAATTCGACAGCCGACTCCGGAACAATATCAGCAAGCGGCACGAGTACGAACAGCCGCTCTCCCATACGAGGATGCGGCAATGTAAGCAGGTCGGTATTCCATGAAGTATCGCCCATCCATAGTAAATCCAAATCAATGACGCGCGGGCCCCAGCGAATATCCCGCACTCGCCCCATTTGCTTCTCAATCGCAAGCATCGCCATCAGCAGTTCATCAGGCTGCAACGTTGGCCGAACACAAGCTGTCATGTTTAGAAAGGCAGGCTGATCCTCATATCCAACCGGATCTGTCTCGTAAATCGCAGAACATCGAACAACTTGAATTTTCTCCTGAGCTTGAAGATGTGTCAACGCATCATACAAGGCCCGCTCCCGCTCACCAATATTTGCACCTAGTGCAATATAAGCAGTCTGCTCTCCAGTATGTGTCACTGGATTGTAATCCATTCCTGCTTTCTCAAGCTCGCTACCGGAGAAATCCGTCTTCATTCCATCCATCTGCTATGCCCCGCTCCCGCTTGAACTCGATTCCGCCCGTACTCTCGTCATCTCAATCGTTACGCCTTGGAAATGTATATCGAACGGCGGGTTCGGCTTCGTTACGCGTACTGTTGCTTCTGAAATCAATGCATATTGCTCCAATAGGACGGCTGCAATACGTTCTGTCAATGCTTCGACAAGCTGATAGGACTCTTCTTCAACAATCTGCTTCACTGTATTATAGATTTCGGCATAATTGATCGAATGCTCAAGCTGATCAGATTTGCCAGCCGTGCGCAGATCTATTTGCAAGTCAAGATCGACAATCCAGCGCTGACCCAATCTCCGTTCCTCTTCGAATACACCATGCCGCCCGAACAATTCAATCCGATGCAACTGCATACGGTCAGGTTTCGATACTTTCGTATTCACCATGAATATACTCCCCTTCTATGCCAAAATAGGGTAATGTCACACCATTACTTCTCTGCGGCTCCATTCCGTTCTCTTGGATACAGCATAGCATCACACATCCGAACGGTCTGAACGATTTCTGATACATCGTGTACCCGCACAATTTGGCAGCCTTGGGCTACTCCCAACACAACCGTAGCTGCCGTCCCTTGAATAAGAGCATCCACTGGAAGCTGCAGTGTCTCACGGATGAACCGCTTGCGTGAAGTTCCCAGCAATACTGGGTACCCAAGCTCAACAAGCTCATCCAAATGATGCATGAGTTCCAAGTTATCCTCGTAGTCCTTGGCAAAACCAATCCCCGGATCCAGCCAAATATTTCGTTCTTCGACACCTGCTGCCTTGGCAATCGCCACACTCTCCAGCAAATCCCGCTTCACATCATCCACATACTGCTCATAATTCCGTTCAGGACGGTTATGCATTAAAATGATGGGACAGTCATAGGAAGCTGCAACACGTGCCATCTCCGGCTCCCGCTTGCAGCCCCAAATATCATTCAAAATATGAGCTCCCGCTTCTAACGCTTGTCTACCGACTTCCGCCTTGTACGTATCGATGGACAATGGGATATGAGGCATTGCCTCATGAAGCGCCTCTATAACGGGAATAACGCGGCGCAGTTCCTCTGCTTCTCCGACCGGTTCATGACCAGGGCGCGTTGACTCTCCGCCTATATCGATAATGTCTACTCCTTGCGCGACCATTTCCTTGGCATGCTCGATTGCACGATCAATCCGATCATAACATCCTCCGTCGGAGAAGGAGTCCGGCGTAACATTCAATATCCCTTGCACCAAGGTACGGTTGCCCAGTATTAATTCTGCTTGATTCCATTTATACGTGTGCTTCCAAAATGTTGGCTGCAACATATACGCATCCCCCACCCTGCCATCGTAGTGATCCAACTTAAAATTTCTTATCCCGTCGTCACCTGACATATCGGAACTTACTATTCGCAAGTTTCATGCACTCTCTAAATCAATCTCGTTTACCTACATCCTGTGAACTGTAGAGGTGCGATACAGATTCAGAAGCTCACGCGTACAAGTTCCTATCCGTCCGTCGCCCACCTGTCTCTTCTCACCTTCCGCATCGACAAGAATCGTCACCGGTACAAGTTCCTGAATGGAGGTTGTCAGGAATACTTCATCTGCCTTCCATAGCTGTTCCCAGCCATACTTACCTTCCTCCACATGCATACCTGCCTGGCCCGCCAGCTCCATGACCCACTGCCTTGTAATACCAGGCAGAATGCCGGTCGATACATCTGGTGTGTACAGACGACCATCTTGAACAAAAAACACATTGCTCACGATGCCTTCGGATACATGTCCATTGCAATCCAGCATGAGCCCCTCAGCTCCTAATACGGATGAATCCATTTGTGATAACTCCCGCTTAGCGACGATATTATTCATATATTGTCCCGACTTAAAGCGAACGTCTGTCTCGGGCCCGCTCCGCCGTGTACGAAGCAGTTGCAATGGCTTGCCGCATTCATACATTTCTTCCTGCAAGGCAGGCAGCGACTTCACAAGCACTAACACATTCGGATGCGTATACGCTTCCTGTGGCAGGCCAAAACCATTCTCGCCCGCACTTAAGGTGTAACGAATATATGCCTCCATCAGGCCGTTCGCATCCATCACTTCTCGAATATGACGTTCAACCTGCCCCATATCCACTACATAGTCGATACCAAGCACTCTGCAAGCCGATGTCAACCGCTCCATATGCCGCTCCAACAAGAAGGGCTTCCCATCGTAGGTGCGCATCGTTTCAAACAAGGTCATGCCGTATAAAAAGCCGTGGTCCATGACAGAAACCGCGGCTTGATCAACAGGTACTACCTTCCCATTCCAACCGATAACATCCATTATACGCTCGCCTTCGACTTTAAAAAGTTGCGCAGCATCTGATGCCCGTAATCCGTAATGATCGACTCCGGGTGGAATTGGACACCTTCAATCGGATATTCTCTATGCCGAAGCCCCATAATTTCGCCTTCTTCCGTAGAAGCCGTAATCTCGAGACATTCTGGCAGCGACTCCCGCTCCACCAATAAGGAATGATAGCGAGTTGCTGTAAACGTGCTTGGCAACTCTTCAAACACCGACTGTCCCTCATGATAGATTGGGGATGTCTTCCCGTGCATCAATCGCTGTGCACGGACAACCTTCCCGCCGAATGCCTGTCCAATTGCCTGATGACCTAAGCATACACCGAAGATAGGGATCTTGCCCTTGAAATGTGCAATGACATCAAGTGTTATTCCTGCTTCGTTCGGGGTGCACGGCCCAGGTGACAGCAGCAGATGATCCGGTTGCAGCTTCTCAATGCCTTCAATGTCGATTTCGTCATTGCGGTATACTTCCACCTGCTCCCCAAGCTCCCCTAAATATTGAACCAAGTTATACGTAAAAGAATCATAATTGTCGATAACAAGTATCATGCTAAGCTCATCCTCTCTCGGCCATGCCTGGCGGCATGCCTTACCTAATCTAGTCTCCCCGCTCCATCATGTCGCGTTCGCTCAACTGTACTGCCTTCCACAAAGCCTTCGCCTTGTTCCAGCTCTCCTTATATTCACGCGCTGGATCGGAATCAATAACAATGCCCGCTCCCGCCTGAATATGACCTACACCATCCTTCACGGTCATGGTGCGGATAATTATATTAAATTCCATGTCGCCATTATAGTCAATCCAGCCGAATGATCCCGTATATGGCCCTCTTCGTACTGGCTCCAATTCTTCGATGATTTCCATCGTTCTCACTTTCGGAGCTCCTGTAATCGTCCCTCCAGGGAATGTCGCTCGCAGCACGTCGAAGGCGTCTTTGCCGGCCGCCAGCTTCCCTTTCACCTCAGAAACCAAATGCATAACATGCGAGTAATACTCAATTGTCATTAACTCATCCACCCGCACAGAGCCGTATTCCGATATGCGTCCAACATCATTGCGCTCTAGATCAACGAGCATAATATGCTCGGCCTGCTCCTTCTCATTCGTACGCAACTCTTCTGCCATGCGGGCATCCTCTTCCGGGGTATGCCCTCTCCGTCTCGTGCCTGCAATCGGACGAGTGCTCACTTCCCCATCCTTCAGGCCAACCAGGAGCTCGGGGGAACAAGATACAAGCTGGAAGTCAGGGAAACGAAGCAGTCCCATGTATGGAGATGGGTTAAGCACCCTCAACCATTCATAGAGCCGTTCCGGAGTTTCACGCAGCGCGCGCATCTGTCTCATGGACAGGTTTACTTGAAAGACATCACCTTGACCAATATATTGCTGAATCTGCCGTACAGCCTCCTCGAAATCCCCCTTCGGGAATGCCGTCTGTACACCTTCCAGCACATCCACATCGAGAAGATTGCCTTCCTTCAGACAGCGGCGACGAAGCTCAGCGGCCTGCTTCGCCTCATCCGTACGGCAAGATTCCCACCAGACATCCCAGCGCTTCTTCAACTTATCTGCACGCTGGTAAGCAATCTCATAGTGGATAGATACCCATTCCTCATATCTGGATTCGGCGGTCTGAGTGGAGGACTTATCCTCCTTCATTTGGTGCTTGTACGCAGGTGAGGCGCTTGGATCAACCTCCGTCATTACCGCACAGTATAGCGCTTGTTCCTCATGATCGACAATCCATAGCTCATTCATTTGCATAAACACATAATCGGGAAGATTCAAATCATCCGCCGCCAATTCGGGGAGCCGCTCAATGGATCTAGCAATGTCGTAGCTTATATAGCCGACACATCCCCCAGTGAACTTTGGAAGCCCCTCTATGCGCGGCCCACGGTAAGGCGACATCCATTCCTTCACCAAATCTAACGGAGCTCCCTCGCGTACCTGTTCATTTCCGTCTGACAGGACGATGTGTGCAGAATACCCCTTCCCTCTAATCATAGATACGGGGTCTAACCCCACAATCGTATAGCGTCCACCCTTCCCGCTCTCCAGTACGAAGGTGCTCTGCCCTGCATCTGCCCATGCCGATTCCCAAGAAGGAATGTGCGTACTTCCTTCCTGCAATTCATACTTAACCACGTACGGAAGGATCGTGTATTGATTATCGATATAACAGCGCCATTGCTCTTGTGCGATAAGCGCCTGTCCCCTTGCTACTGTTGATTGAACCATATGACCACCTCTCCACCCTAGTCCATCATCCCTGCTTATCGATCCCAACTCTCCTTGGATGATAATCATTATCGGATTACTGATTAGTATAAACAATGAGACTACGGATGAAAAGATGAACCACTTACATTTTCTGCATTTCCCTCCATATAAAAATCCCCTCATCTCAGCTATCGTACAGAAGCATTATGCTTCCAAGTACGCAACTGGATGAGGGGATGTATTCATTCCTTAATCTTCGAAATTAAATAACGGTGTGCTTAAATAACGTTCGCCGTTGCTTGGTACGACTGCAACAATACGCTTGCCGACTCCCAATTCCTTCGCAAGCTGCAATGCAGCATAAATCGCTGCCCCCGAGGAGATGCCGACTAAGATGCCTTCTTCCTTCGCAACACGACGCGCTATCTCAAATGCGTCTTCATTCTCAACCGTAATAATTCGATCATAAATCTCACGGTTCAATATATCAGGTACGAAGTTTGCCCCAATCCCTTGGATTTTGTGCGGGCCTGGCTTGCCTCCAGACAATAATGGAGATGAGGCTGGCTCTACTGCTGCAATTTGAATGCCGGGGAAGTTCTCCTTCAGCACTTCACCAGCACCAGAGATTGTCCCCCCTGTGCCAATGCCAGCGATAAACGCATCCAGCTTGCCATCGAGCGATTGAATCGCTTCAACAATTTCTGGACCTGTCGTCTCCCGATGAATCTTGACGTTCGCTTGGTTCTTGAATTGTTGCGGGATAAAATAAGTAGGGTTCTCTTGTGCCAGCTCTTCAGCCTTGCGAACCGCACCATTCATTCCTTCTGCCCCCGGAGTAAGCACAAGCTCAGCCCCATATGCGCGCAGGAGATTGCGGCGCTCAATGCTCATCGTCTCAGGCATAACCAATATGGCCTTATATCCCTTCGCAGCAGCTACCATTGCAAGCCCAATGCCCGTATTGCCGCTCGTAGGCTCTACAATGGTATCTCCCGGCTTCAATATGCCTTCCTGTTCGGCTACCTCGATCATACTTATTGCGATCCGGTCTTTGACACTGGAGCCCGGATTCTGATATTCCAGCTTCCCATAAATTTCGGCGCTATCTTCTGGTACAATTCGATTCAGGCGTACAAGTGGAGTATCCCCGATTAGTTCGGTCACGCTATTGACGATTCTTGGCATAGAGAGCCCTCCCACAGGTTAATAGGAATTGAAATATTTCCGACTAATTCACTAGGTTTTAATTTATATTAGCAAGCCGATAGTCGAATGTCAATAGACCTACTCAAAAATATTCCAAGTTTTCTCGTTCTCTGTCTGAAAAACAACAAAAAGCCCGCCCGAATAAACCATCTTATTCGGACGGACTGCTATTCATGTCACCACTTACTGTGATGAAAAGGCTGCATCTGCAATTGCCGCGCCGTATTTCTCTCGGAGCGCTTTTCTCCATTGTACTAATGGAGGAGACTTCTCCAGCGCGATTTCTTTGCGAATACGCTCACGCATCTCATCATGTTGTTCAGGCCTTACTTCCTTCTTGCCAGTAAGCTGGATAATCGCATATCCATCCTTAATCTTAACCGGCTTCGAAGTATCGCCTACTTCCATCAAGGACACTTGGTTCAGTTCCGCGTGATCGATGAATGGATCATCCTCATCAATCCACCCTATTCTCCCACCCTGCTGTGAAGAGAAGGAGTCAAGAGAGAACTCACCTGCAAGGAAACCGAAAGATTCGCCTTGCTTAATGCGGCCAATAATTGCTTCCGCGTCAGCGACGTTCGATACTGTGATATGTGCCATTTGATAGGAGTTGATTGGCTCGTATTCACCCTTATGTTCACGCATGTACTCGTCAATATCAGCATCACCGATATCAATGCCGTACGTTGCGATTTTTTCCAATAGAAGTTGATTGCGCATGTCTTGGCTTAATTGTTCCGGACTCATTCCTAGTTGTTCTTTCATCGCTTGGTAATAAGCCTCTTCACTTTCATAACCCTTCATTTGACGCTTAATCTCTCGGGTGACTTCTTCAGAAGTCACCTCAACCCCGAGCGACTTCGCTTCCTGCTCAGCCGCTCGGTTCGTCAGCATCTGCTCCAGTACTAACCCACCGTACTGCTGCTCCAATTCTCTGTTCCACTCTGCACGCGTAATCTTATGCGACCCAACTGACGCAACGACTGATGAGGAATCGGATGAAGCAGGCTCGGGGGGCCCGACCGGAACATCGAGCCGTGAAATAAGTATGCCTGCAAGCACGATCACACAGGCAAACAATACAATAATACAGCCCCATAAGCTCTTGACTTCTCTCGTCATATCGCTTGCTTCCCTTACCTCATATTTCCTTGTAGCACGCCTGTGCTTACACTTACTTTACGATTGCGTCTTCTTCGTTACTGCCGCAGCAGCCAGCTTCTCAAGATCATCACGGTTGAAGGCATACGCCTCGTTGCAGAAATGACATACAACTTCAGCTTTATGATCCTCATTTATAATCGCTCGCAGCTCTTCCTGTCCTAAGCTAATAAGCGTGCTTTCCACGCGTTCTCTTGAGCATTGGCATTGGAACACAAGCGGCATCCGATCCATGATATGAACATCCTTCACGATCCATGTTACCAGCTCTTCAAGCTCCATGCCTTGATCAAGCAAGGCTGTTACTGGTGGCAATGTGCTTAACGATTGCTCAATCTTCGTTATCTCTTCATCATACAAGCCTGGCAGCAATTGAATAATAAATCCACCTGCATGTAGTACAGAATTGTCAGTGTCTACGAGTACGCCAAGCCCGACTGCGGATGGCGTCTGCTCCGATGTTGCAAAGTAATACGTAAAGTCCTCACCCAGTTCTCCCGAAATAATCGGAGAGCTTCCACGGTAAGGCTCCTTCAAGCCTAGATCCTTCGTAATGTGAATGAAGCCGCTGCGGCCTACTGCTCCCGCAACATCCAGCTTACCTTCTGAGTTGCTTGCTAAATGAACTTGGGGATGTGTCACATAGCCGCGAACCTCTCCACGCGCGTTGGCATCCGCAACGACCTGACCAATGGGGCCATCACCCTTCACCTGTACCGTAAGCTTCTCTTCGCCCTTCAGCATCGCACCCATCATTGCAGCAGCCGTTACTGTACGCCCTAATGCAGCTGTTGCTGTTGGGTATGTACCGTGGCGACGTTGCAGCTCATTAACCAAGTTAGTCGTGCGCGCAGCAAAAATCCGTACCTTTCCACCTAATCCAGTCCCACGGATAAGCATATCCTGCACGGTATCTTGATTGATGTTCTGTTGTTGCTTGCTCTCTTCCATGAGTGCCTCCTGTTGCCTTACATATTTTAAATACGAATGACAGTTTACAACGATTTCTCTATATTATTGGTTACGATTGTAAATGAGACGCAGTCCTTCAAGGGTCAGCAAGGGATTCGTCGTATCAATTGTACGCGATTCGCTTGCAATGAGCTCCGCCAAGCCACCCGTTGCAACGACCTTAGGTTGTGCGCCTAGTTCTTGGCTTATGCGATCCACGATCCCATCAACTTGTCCGGCGTATCCGAATATGATGCCTGCCTGCATGGAATGAACCGTATTGCGGCCAATAACGGACTTCGGCTTCGTCAGTTCAATACGAGGGAGCTTCGCTGCACGCTGATAGAGCGCCTCAGTTGAGATGCCAATCCCCGGAACGATTGCCCCGCCCAAGTAATTGCCTTGCACATCAATCACATCAAAAGTTGTCGCTGTACCGAAATCGACAACTACAAGCGGCATCTCACCACCGTATTGGTCGATGGCAGCAACCGCGTTCACGATGCGGTCTGCACCAACCTCACGCGGGTTTTCATATCGGATATTCAACCCTGTCTTCACGCCTGGCCCTACGATAAGCGGCGTCTTGTACAAGTACGTCTCACACAAGAGTTCCATCGTAGACATAATCGGAGGAACGACAGACGAGATAATAACTCCGTCGATATCCTTGACCGAAAGCCCTGCCAGTGAGAATAAGTTGTGGATCATGACACCATATTCATCCGCTGTCGCTTGACGATTCGTAGACAGCCTCCAAAAATGCTGCAGCGTCTCCTGCTGATATACACCTAGAACAATATTTGTATTTCCTACATCGATAACGAGAATCACAGTTCTATCCCTCTTTCTTCGCATTCAAGTCAAGATTGATGTCGACCGTTATAACCATGGAAACGCTTATACGGAATTGACATCGACACCGATCAACGCTTTGCCGCGAACGGTAGAGCGTGAACTCGCCCGTTGCTTCAATCTTGATGTATTCTTTACGCAACTAGCAGGAAAGTAGAACACCTGCATGACGCATCATCAACGGTGGCAACGTTGTACGATGACAGGTTATAGTTCGCTCGTACCAACAGAACTTCCATCATTCCATCAGACACGAGCTCCCACATCCAAGTGAAAAATCTATCATGCAGTACGGCACGAAAACCGTGATTATGATCTGCACGTATGGACTCCCGCTTGTTGTAGTCATTAACACTTAATTTACACAACGCCTATGGCTGTGTCAATTCACAATCGAGACAGCGTCAATATTTCAATAGGCATAAAAAAAGAGTGCACGCTATGGTGCACTCTTTACAATCGCCGAATCGGCGAATGAGGGCTATTCTATTGGTTGTTGTTCTTGTTGTCATCCGGATTGCCTGTGGCTTCTGTATTCGTCTCTGACTGCTCGGAAGGAGCATCTGGACGTTCAACCGCCTGTGGCTCATTGCTTCGGAAGTCCTCTGGAGAGGTTCCGTTCGGAATGTCGCCTTCCGGCTTAGCATCCGCTGGGGAATCCCACTGCGTAGGGCCAAGCTTCTCTGGCTTGCCAACAAGGTTCACCTTCACATCGCCAGTTGTCTCAATAATTGGCGTACTGGAAGATGTGCCGCCTGTCACCGATGTGCTAGCAGACTCATCTCCATCCGACTTCTTATCGGAGATGTGGCCATTCTCGATCAATTGCTTGATTTGATCAAGTTCGAGTGTCTCCAACTCAAGCAATGTATTGGCGATGAGGTTCATTTCGCGAGTATGCTTCGTCAGCAATGTCTTCGCACGCTCGTAGCACTCGTTCATGATACGCTGCATCTCCTGATCGATTTCGTAAGCAATCGCATCAGAGTAGTTCTGTTCATGACCAAGGTCACGACCGAGGAATACTTCTCCTTGACGGTTGCCGAACTGCATTGGCCCGAGCTTCTCGCTCATGCCGTACTCCATAATCATGCTGCGCACAATTCGTGTTGCTTGCTGGAAGTCACTATAAGCGCCTGTGCCGATTTCGCCGATGAACAATTCCTCAGCAACCCGACCACCAAGCAAACCTGTAACTCTGTCCAGAAGCTCTTGCTTTGTTGTAAGCATACGATCTTCCTTCGGCAGCATGATGACGTATCCGCCAGCACGTCCGCGAGGAATAATCGTAACCTTGTGCACCATATCTGCATGTTCCAAGAAGTATCCGATAATAGTATGACCGGCTTCATGGAACGCGACAATACGTTTTTCTCGATCGCTGATCATGCGGCTGCGCTTCTCTGTACCTACGATAACGCGGTCGATTGCTTCGTCCACATCTGTCATCGTAATGTCTTTATGGTTTTTGCGCGCTGCAAGCAATGCTGCTTCGTTCAGCAAGTTCTCCAAGTCGGCACCCGTAAATCCAGTTGTACGCTTGGCAATTGTATTCAGCTTCACGTCCTTGTTCAGCGGCTTGTTGCGCGCGTGAACCTTCAATACAGCTTCCCGGCCCTTCAAGTCAGGGCGATCCACTGTGATTTGACGGTCGAAACGACCTGGACGGAGCAATGCTGGATCGAGAATATCCGGTCGGTTCGTTGCTGCGACAATGATGATTCCTTCATTGGCGCCGAAGCCGTCCATCTCGACGAGCAATTGGTTAAGCGTCTGCTCCCGCTCGTCATGACCGCCGCCAAGACCGGCGCCGCGCTGACGACCAACAGCATCGATTTCATCAATAAAGATAATACAAGGTGCATTTTTCTTCGCATTTTCGAACAGGTCACGCACACGGGATGCACCGACACCGACGAACATTTCAACGAAGTCAGAACCTGAAATGCTGAAGAAAGGAACTCCTGCTTCACCTGCAACAGCACGTGCAAGCAATGTCTTACCTGTACCTGGAGGACCGTTCAGAAGAACGCCCTTCGGTATGCGTGCGCCGAGTGCTGCGAACTTGCGCGGATCCTTAAGGAATTCGACGACCTCGACCAATTCCTGCTTCTCTTCATCCGCCCCTGCGACATCCTCGAAGGTAACACGCTTCTTCTCTTCATTATACAAGCGAGCACGGCTCTTGCCGAAATTCATGACCTTGCCGCCGCCACCCTGAGCTTGATTAAAGAAGACGAAGAACAGGATGAACATGATCACAAATGGAATGAAGGAAGTCAGAACCGTCAGCCATAGGCTTTGCTCCTCCATCTTCTTCCACGTAAGCTTGAGGGATTGCTGTGCCGTATCGGCCTTCATAATCTCCTCAATAGCTGGTGAGCTATCTGGAATATACGTTACGAACTGCTGAGATTTCTGTCCATCTGGAATTTTCTTATATTTACCGATGACCAAATATGCCCGACCTTCATATTGAATCGTCATTTCGTCTATATTGTTGGCCGCTAACTCTTTGCGAAACTGGTCATATCTCGGGGTTTCCGTGGCTTCTCCGCCGTTGCCAATGAATTGGACAATGCCGACCACGACTAGAAAAAGAATCAGATAAAAACCAGAGTTCTTAAAAAAGCGATTCATCCCCAACCTCCTCTCAAAGACACGAAATTATTGTATCATAGCACGTATTGCCATCACAACTTGACCATCTAAGCGATGAGAATGAATGATTCTACACCTCGTCGGAATAAATCTCACGCTTCAATACGCCAATGTATGGAAGGTTGCGATACTTCTCTGCAAAATCAAGTCCGTACCCAACGATGAACTCATCCGGCAGAACGAAGCCTTTGTAGTCTGCTTCCATATTAGTGGTGCGACGCGCCGGCTTATCGAACAGAGTAACTACACGGATCGAGTTCGCCTTGCGACCCTGAAGCACCTCAATTAAGTAACTGAGGGTCAGCCCTGTATCAATAATGTCCTCCACAATGAGAACGTCGCGGCCTTCAACCGATACATCCAAATCCTTCATAATACGCACAACGCCCGAAGACTTCGTCGATGCGCCATAGCTGGATACCGCCATGAAGTCCAATTCCAACGGTACTGTAACATTCTTAACCAAATCGGCCATAAAAATGAACGCGCCCTTGAGCACGCAAATAACGAGTGGACATTTACCAGCGTAATCGCGGCTAATCTGTTCACCCAATTCCTGTACTTTTGCTTGAAGCTGTTCCTCGCTAAATACTACCTTCTCAATGTCGTTATGCAATGATGGGCCCTCCTATTGTGAATACTCAATCTTATGTGAACGTTAATCGTTCCATGCGGCAAGCCAATGACCGGCTATGTCTTCGTTACCTCATGGATGGACAGATCGCTCATGGGCTCCGCCCTCCAGTGCAAAATGAACGACCGCTTGTGTCGAAGGCTTCACATATGCCGCATTAGAACGCCGCACTCCAGGTATCCACACAATGTGTCCGTTCGCGTCCGCAACAAGAGGAATCGTGTCACGCAATGACGGCGCGATTTTCAAGTCAACGAACATATCTTGCACTTTTTTGCTGCCATTTAGTCCTTGCACCCGCATCCGATCTCCCGGCTGCCGAGTACGAACAACAAGCGGCCAGCACAGCTGTTCAGCATCGAATGAAGCTTCCCAAGCCTGTCCGTGATGATGTTGACCCGCTGAAAAGCTCTCGCTCCTTCCGGCATCACTGCCAGCCTTCACTTCTGCCACAGCCGTCCACCGCAGTGTGCTGTTGTTATTCGGTAATGACAATTGCCCCATTGCATCGGTTCTATGTATCGTAAAGCCAGTCTTGCAGTCTGCACCTTCTGTAGAATCATGGTGTATCCGAAGCCATAGCAAACGCTCATATTCACGCGCAAATACAATGTCTTGAGCAACATCCACCCTCCACGTAGTCGAACACTCGCCTGCTGCTCTCACTCTTGCTGAGTCAACGGCTTCAAAATCAATCTGATCCGAACCTCGT
The DNA here is from genome assembly GCF_001680695.1 of Paenibacillus sp. KS1. NCBI lineage: Bacteria > Bacillati > Bacillota > Bacilli > Caryophanales > Paenibacillaceae > Paenibacillus > Paenibacillus sp. KS1. Next base: position 17,688 of record NZ_MAIS01000035.1, read on the forward strand.
GTAAGATAATTTAATATTAGTTTAATCAACCTGCGTTGTAAAGCAACATGTAATCCTAGAAAGGTGTTCCGATCAAGAATATATCCCGCCTGCACATGCGGAATAAATAATGCGGCATTGCTGTCACCAGACCTACCATCGTTTACCGCCTTTACGTGACGTTGAAACAACCTGCGGGTCTCCGCTTCCATATAAGCATCTTCATCACGCAGTGAGTCCGCCATCCTGCAGAGCGCTTCAACTAGTCTTGGATTCTCCTCCTCAAGCTGAGGGATAATATCCAGCCGCATCCGATTGCGAAAATAACTGCGCTTGATGTTGCTGCTGTCGTTCACATATGGAATATCCCGCACTGAGCACCAATGGAGCACCTCCATCTTACGCAGCATTAGCAATGGCCGAACAAAGAGCAGCCCTTCTTCTTCGCGGCTCCACGCCATACCAGCTAACCCAGTGCTGCCTGATCCTCTTATTAAGCGCATAAGTACGGTCTCGGCTTGGTCATCCGCATGATGGGCCAGTGCAACATGAGTAGCTCCATAATGACTGGCAGTACGGATGAGGAACTCATAACGAAGCTGCCTTGCTGCCGCCTGAGGATTAAGTCCTTCCCGCTTCGCTAAGCCAGGAGCATCGACCCGGATCATCTCAAATGGCAGCCCCAATCTTGTCGCTTCCTGCTCGACGAATCTGGCCTCTTCATCTGATTCTTGCCCGCGAAATCCGTGATGAACATGGGCAACAATGAGCCTGCCCGGCTTGCAGTCACTTCGTTCGTTCAATGCAGCCAATGCATGTAGAAGCAGCATCGAATCCGGACCGCCTGATACAGCTACTACCATTACAGCACCTGCACCCCAAAGACCTCTCTTACACCAATCGGCTTCCAATTGCTCTATCCATTTGTCCCAAGCATTGAATTGTTCACCGTCCGCTGATTGTCCTGCTGTCATTGTTCATCCCCGATTCCCGCATTCATTCAAGCACCTGCATGCTTCCGCAGAAAGCTCCACTCACGTGCAGGTTCATGTCCCGTCTTGCTATGTATGAAGCATACCAAATCGATGAAGCACGTTCAAAATCTGCGTGCTACCAATCGAGCCCGTGAAGCCTGCACTGCATCCATCGGAAGTCGATTGAGTTCACCCGCTACCATTCTGAAATATCTTCTTAATAAGTATGTATGTATAACTACGTTGTTCCTACGGATAAGATGCATATGATTGTTACCAATATACCACAATTTAGGCTATAAAATTAATAGGGGATTCCTGTCCACCATGCGATACTAATTGCAAACAAAATAACAGATACAGCAAAAAACCACTTCATCCATAGCGGAGTTGGCCGATATGGCCGCATCCCCGATCGATGCAAGCGGCGACTTAATTCATCCCACATCCGGCATGCTTCTTCCGAATTTGAAAATGTCCCCTTTAACGCATGGACAAGCCATGACTCATAATGCCGCAGGACAGGATGGGTATGAACAAGCTCCAGTACTTCCTTTACTTCCCGCGTTTGGGGCAATGCCCGTTTCATGCGCTCACGGAGCTCCTTTCCCCCGAGCACCTGAATCGTCAGTATGGCAAATGAGAACAGATCATATCCATCATCTGCGGTACGCGAGCCCGCATGCCAATACCCCCGATCATACATTTCAGTGAATTGCTTTACGCTCTTCCCTCTGCTCGTTAATCCTCCATAATCAACAAGCTCAACCTCTCCGCCATTACCTACAATGACATTTTCCGCCTTAAGATCGCCGAAAACCCATCCATGCCGATGTACATTATGCAGCTTCGCCAGCAGTTTGCTCCCCACTATACCGTACCACCTGGGGCCCTTCTTCCGGATGTAAGCTTTAATACTTTCACCTGGAACATAGCGCATTACATAAAAGGATATACGCTCCCCATTCATATCTGCATCATCTACATCAACAAGGAAGGGGCGATTGTCTTGGTGAGCTGATGATCGGGAGGATGTTCGCCGCTGCTTCTCCAGACTGCCAAGGGCATTCACTTCCGATTGGAGATCAACGGCGTTGGCGCTTATTTTCAACGCAAAGGTGCCTATCGCTCCCCCACGTCCATCATTAGGGGCCGACAGCAGCGTCACCAGATAGACTACCCCATTGGCGCCACTTCCAAGAAGACGCTAATCCGATAGGCACGGTGATTCCATACCCCATGCAGCACCATGCCTGCCCGCAACTGGTGGTGGGAGTCTCCCTTTTGGGATTTTTGGGATGCTCTATTGAGTTGTCGCCTTTCCTTAAACGATGTAGTCACTCCATACCCCGTCCATTTCCATTCTTTCATGATGATTAATAGGCACCACTTCTGGTTCCTTGTTCACAGTACGAGGTGCCGCAAGATAATAATCTATGACTTGCAGCAAAGCCGGGCCAGTCGGTGTTGTCCCACGCATATTCAGTCGCTGGAACAACTTCTTCGCACGCGTGATCTCATCCGTCCACTCCAAGTCCTGTACTGCTTCCTCTCCCCCATATGGGCCAGGAAAATGAAATACACACAGCTCACTCTTGCCGCTTCGAGCTTGCAGGCTAAGCATTAAATCTCGTATCGCTTCCTCGACTGCGGCCAGCTTCGGCTTCATGCTTGCACTAGCATCAATAAGCAGCGCCACCTTGAGCGCTGACTGTTCCGTCATATCGTCCATGACACGAACCACTTCAGAACGCTTCTCCAGTGGAAGTGCTTGCACGCCATCAGTTGCAGCATCACCCAGAATTAGCTTCAATTCCTTATTCACAGCCTGCTGTATCGTCTGCACTACTGTCTTACGTGTCATCATCTGAATCGTCTGTGACAGCTCATGCGATTGCACGATGCGGCTTACACCACCGCCTGCACTAGCAATCTCCTCAATCTCGCAAGCACCCAATTGTCCAATTGTACCATAATCAACAATGCCGACTACATTGACCGTTATTCCGTTCTCCCTTGCCTCCGCGGCGGCAATGGCGGGCTGAATGCCTACATTGGAGCATCCATCCGTAATGAGAAGAATTTGCTTCATCATCCTTCATTCATCTCCCTATGGTCAACTATGAATCTAGTTCTAGTGTGCCCCATAATAGGAGAGTTTAACCATAGTGTGAGTCCTCCCCTCTCGGGAGAAGTCTTAGAAGCAAATGAGGAATAATCGTTCATTGTCTGTTTATGGATAATCAACTGACAGGCATCGGCCGTTCGATTCGATCACCCCCACTCCAGTGCAAAGTCGCCCATTGTGGTCGATGTCTCGTTACACGCGTGACAACAATGGTCATATCATCATCAATACGTCCGCCCGAATGCCGGATGACAGTCTCTAGCAGGAGATCAGCAATTTCCTGCGGGTCGTCCGTCTCGAGCTCCTGGATGAGCCGCTTCATCCATAATTCCTTATTAACGGCCGACCCAGGCGCATCAAATACCCCGTCTGTCATCATTACCACGATATCACCCGGTGATAGAGAGGCGTCAACCAGTTCAATTTCAATATCCTGTAATATACCTATCGGCAAATTGTTCGAGGAAACTAAATGAACCTCTTCGCCTCGCTTAATGAAGCTTGGCGTTGAACCACTCTTAATCAACATCGTCTTGGCAGAGAATAAATCAATAATTGCTAAATCTAGCGTAGCGTACACTTCATCAGGAGATCGAAGGGTCAGCACCGAATTGACGGACTTGATCGCCAACTGCTCCTCAATTCCTGCCTGAAGCAGCTGAGCAAGCAAGTGAAGTGCCGTGCTGCTCTCCAAACGCGCCCTCTCTCCATTCCCCATTCCGTCACTTAAGGCAACTGCGAACTTACCGCTGCCCAGCTCGAGCGCACTAAAGCTATCTCCCGACAGCATTCCACCTCCCTTGGCAGTACCCGCCATCCCTGTATCAACCTCAAAGGCCTTCGCGGTTACGAAGGAGACCACCCCCTGCCCTTCCGATCTGGTAATGGATTCGTCCCGTACGGCAATATGCTCGCCCAATATATCTGACAGCAGCGGAGCGATCAGCTTGCGGCATTCATCATATCCTTCCGTGAAGGAATGCACCATTTCAATCTCCACACGCCCAGGATCCAGTGACATGATATCTACACGGTGAACCGACAATCCTAGATCTTCTACGGCCTGACGGATCTGCTCCTCCTGCATGAACAGTTCTCTGCCCTCGCGCTGAATTTCATTCGCTAAGTCGTCCATGACCTGTGAAACCCCTGATAACTGCTCAGCTACAAACTGGCGACTGTCCTGCAGCTGCCTGCGCCAATGTTCCTCATGTATGTGTCGAATATGCTGATCTCGCAGCACCGTAAGCATCTGATGCGCCCGCAGACAATGTGTCTTCCAAGAGTGTGGGAGCGGCTTGTCCTTCCATGCGAACTCCGGGTTCCCCTCCACCTTCACGAGCATTTGCTTCATCATCGTCATCGTCTGGATCGACTTGCGGCCCCAACATGCCTGCCTTCGCGGGCATGCCCCGCATGTAACCACAGATGCAGCCTCAATAACCCCATCCGCTATCTCTTCCTCACCTGCCTGCGCAGGTGCATCACCAGCCGTCGTAGGTGCGGCCTGCTTGAAGCTGTGTGACAGCTGATCGAATACCTTGGAGAACTGCTGGACACGCTCTGCCGTCATGTCGCGCATGCGCTTCGCATATTCATGCTGTGAATTCGTATGCTCACTCGTCCCTGGGACATACTTAGCCAATGTGCGGCATATGGATTTGGGAGTAAGCAGAAATAGGGCGGCTGCGGCTATTGTCTCCCATGTCGATACCATGACCTGCTCAGGCGGACCAATATAGACCGATAAGATTGCCGTACCTAGCAGCATACCGAAGGCAACTGCCCAGCGCTTCCCTTCCCGAAGCAGTCCTGCAAGCAGACCAGAGAAGGCTAGTACGCTCATTTGCGATAGTGAGCTCGGCTCTGCAAGACCAAGGATTAGTCCAAGCACAACGCCTACTGATGCGCCTAACGGCGCTCCGCCAACTAAGGCAAACAGAAGAACGAAATAGCGTGATAAAATATGATCCAGCTGCATGCCCTGTACACTCCAGCCGACAGCACCTGTCATCATAGAAGCAAGCAGAATCATTAGGCAAATCATTTCATCCACACGAAGCGTATAATTGCGTTTACTCATCGTCAGTACGGGTAGGGCTTGAACAAATACGAGCGTTAAGACGAAGCCAAGCGCCGCATCTGTAACATCCATTGCTAGGGCATACCAAGTAAAAGAGTGTGATAGAAAAGTGACGAACAGCTTCACAATAAGACTAGCCGTAAACACCATCAATGGTGCGATGTTCATATCTGAACGTCTATCATAAGCCTTCCATCCACGATACATGAGGACAATGAGCAGCAGCTGCATCCCCATCATTATTGTAATTTGCTCTGGAGCGAACAAGCTTCCGGCTAACAATGCAGTTCCCACCCACGTAGCCAGCTCCCGGCGCGAGAAATATACAACCGCAAAAAAGGCAGCCGCAAACGGGAATAATTCATTCAAGATCATGGCACGACCAAGAAGGAAGCCGATCAGGACGAACATAATCGTCCATTTGCGCGTACCTAGCATACGTTGGAATCCGTCCAGACGCCATTTGCTAGGAGCATTCATCCATCCGGTTCCTTCTTCCTTGATATCCTGCCAGCCTCTTTTTGGAAATGGAATGATCTTTGTCTTACTCATCATTTGGCACCACCTATTCTATGAATTGTGTGCCTCTCATTATAGAAAAGGTGATAGAAATAGTTTGTCATAAAAAGGAAAGGGGTCAAAAAAACTTTCCGACAAGCGTCGCGAGCGCTTTCCAGTGCAGAATATGTGCGGCGTATCAGGGGTTTGGGCGATTTCCATTTAAGCAGCTTTGAAGAGAAGATGTCATATTTTTGTCGTCCATCCGCTAGGGTCGACCGTCATTTGACAATAAAACATACGGAAAGGCGTAAGAACCTGTCGTACAGGCAGGCCGACACGACAAAAAAAGTTTTGCCAGCAATTTTGCAGCAAGGAAACGGCGATCCCGTCAGATTGTGGCGTCCAAATGTCTACATGTTTTGCTTATATGCACACGCAAAAAAACCGCAAATCCGGTTGCCCGGCTTGCGGCTTTATTTACGTTGTCGTCCTGGACGATTACATGCGGCGTGCTCCACGGCCTCCACGCTTGGATTCCGTATTCTTCTTTAAAGAAGAAATGCGTTCTTCACTATCCTTAAGGAAGCGCGACATCTTATCCTCAAAAGAAGCGAAACTAGGCGACTTGCGTCCCCCTCGATCCCGGTTCCCGTGTCCATACCTGCTATTGCCCCCGTCTCTTCCTGGAGGACGGTCCGGACGAGGTCCTCTTGGAGGTCTCTGTTCCGTTACAGGTTTATCGACTGCTTGCTTAATAGACAAGCCGATCTTGCCGTCCTTGTCGACGTTAATAACTTTGACCGTGACTGTATCGTCAATCTTCAAATGGTCATTCACGTCCTTGACATAGTTATCGGCAATTTCAGAGATGTGAACCAGTCCCGTGACACCTCCCGACAGATCAACGAACGCTCCAAAATGCGTAATCCCTGTCACCTTGCCTTCTAACTTGGTGCCCACTTCAATTGTCATAGAATAAAATGTTCCTCCCTTAAAATGTTAAACGGAACATTGCTCAAAAGCAAAAAAGCAATGCTTATGTCGTGATTATACTGTAATGGCGCAACATTGGTCAACCGACGGTTGTCCTGATTTTACGCTCTATTCGTCGTGTTTGCGGATGAGGAGTTCGTCCGGAAGCACCATACCTCGGCTTCGCGCCAATTGCAGTATGTATTCCGTTGTATTGAGCCGATCGACCTCTTGACGCAGATCGTTGCGAACCTGTTCGACTTCGCCCTTCTCCTTCTCACGCGCCTTCAAATCTGAGCGAAGCTCTTCCATCGTGTTCAATTGACTGAAGTACGTATACGTGCCCCACCCTATAAACAACGCCATGAAGATCAGCCACATGCGCAATCTGCGCTTGGCTCCCGCTATTTTGTTATCTTGGTTGCGGCTTGGAGTATGTCTTCGGGATTTAGACACCGACATACGTGCACCCCCTTGTATCAGTAGCTCACGATACACCTTACCCGCTAGCGCTTACGTCTAAACAGGTCAAGGAACCGCCTCATCTGGCAACGTACACCGATGAGCCACGCGGAAATGCGCTTGCCGGCTGATATCAACCCTTGCCATATGCCCTTGCACCGTTCCGTCATTCTGAATCGGTTCCATAGCGGCATGACAAGCGGCTTGAACAACCATGCGATGAGCAGCCAGAGCGGTCGTAAACATTGTAGCACAATTTTGAGGAGGAACATAGCAGACGATATGAAAAATAATGTAAGTGCTTTTATTCCTGCCCATATCCCTTTGAACGGCAGTACAATAAGCACATACACACACCGCATTGTGAAGCGCCATATGGCCTTAATGGCGGCAACTGCCCATTTCACAATCATGACGGTTATTCTGCTAAGGAAGACAGCATACAGCCATGCGCCTGCTGCTAGACCAAGCAGCACATAAAATCTTAATTCTCCCTGGTTGCCCTTCACGAGCATTTGGAACACGAATAGCGTCGCTGCCAGCCAATAGAGCAGATCAAATACAGGCAGCGTCCACCGTGGAAACTTGAATTGGCCCGCGACGACACGGTAGCTGTCGAACACCAGACCAAGCGCAAGTCCGCTCATCATCATGAGCATCACGGTCATCCATTGGGTGTGGAGGTTCACTTGAATAACTTACCGAAAAAGCCCTTCGACTTGTCCTGCGTATTCGCATCCAAATAGGTCAGGGAGTTGACCGTACCTTCGATGGCAACCAAGCCTTGTTCCAGGCTCAAATTTTTAATATGCAAATTGTGGCCGCGTATCGTCAAGAAGCCGCATTCTGTATCTAGCAGGAACTCCTCACTGTCGAAGCTCTCTACCTTGCTCACTCCGCTAATCTCGAGGAGCTTGCGGTTCATCATCTTCACTTCTTGGCGCTTGGCCGCTGGCTTATTGAAATCAACCATGGCATGTACCCCTCCTTCTCAACACTAGCTTATGAAGGAGATTGAAGATTAGAACTGCAACTATAGCAAAGAGAGAGGTTTATACTATGAACATATACTCTCTCTTCGCCTGCTCTATTTGTAGTGATTGCTCAGTCGCTTACCAGCATTCATATACTTAACGATTGTCTACCTTCTCTGGATACATATCATGGTTCATCAATCGATGAGCAGCCATGTCTTCAAACTTCGTTCCCGGCTGGCCATAGTTGCAGTACGGGTCAATCGAGATGCCGCCACGCGGGGTAAATTTGCCCCATACCTCGATATATCTCGGATCAAGCAGCTTAATCAGATCATTCATAATGATGTTCACGCAATCCTCATGGAAGTCGCCATGGTTGCGGAAACTGAACAAATACAGCTTGAGCGACTTGCTCTCCACACATTTCGCACCCGGGATATAGCTGATGTAAATGGTCGCAAAGTCTGGCTGTCCCGTAATCGGACATAGACTTGTAAATTCCGGACAATTGAATTTGACGAAATAATCCCGGTTAGGATGTTTGTTGTCGAATGACTCCAAAATGTCTGGTGCATAGTCTGACGGGTACTCCGTCTTTAATCCAAGCTGCTTCAAATGCAATTCTGCTTCATTTCTTCCTGCCATCGTCATTGAATCTCCTTCTGTATCATTATTCGTAGGATAATCTGTAATCCTGCATGAGTTGTACGAGCCATACTTGTATTTAGAAAACCATTCCATCTGTGTAGGTAGAGATAGTCATCGCGCTATACGCCACGCTTGTTGCCCCACACCAATGTGTGCAGCTGAGGCAGCACGCGTATCTGGTTCAAGCGCGGTTCTAAGGCAACCTTATCGATCAACCATTCATATTGTCGAAGCAGCTTCTGTACCAACTCCTCGTCATCTCCGCTATGGACATCCTCATTCCCCGTCTGCATGATGAACGGAATCTCAGGGTATCGTTCATGAACTTCTATCGCATACTCCATGTCATCTTCATTGAACACAACGACCTTCAGGCATAGTCCCTTGCGTGCAGACCGATTCCATAGCTTGCCTACGATCTCATCCAAGCGTGTGAAGTTCGTACCCATCCCAGAGCTTGGCGGCTTCGGAGACAGCGTGACGTCATCAATATCCAAGAGCCAGTCCTGCCAGCGTGATCCCTGTGTCTCTACAGCCGTGCGAACCCCGCGTTCACTGAGACGTTGAACCAACTCGCCCATACCTTCCAGCAAGGCAGGATTGCCGCCTGAGATCGTAACATGCCCATAGCGCCCCTTAGCCAGACGATCCAGCTCTTCAATAACACCATCTGCCGTCAACTGACGGATGTCATCTTTGGCAGAACCATCCCATGTAAAGGCAGAATCGCACCAAGAGCAGCGGTAATCACAGCCGGCTGTACGGACGAACATCGTCTTCTGGCCGACTAGAAACCCTTCTCCCTGCACGGTAGGGCCAAATATTTCCAGCACAGGGATCGTCATTGCTCCATCCACTCCCGTCGTGATTCCGCATAGCTGGTCGGAGTCTCATAGAGCCGAACAAATTCTACTCTTCCCCCTTCGCATCGCTCTGCGTAAGGTTCAGTTTGCAATGCAACTTGCATTTGTTCATACAACCACACGACCATGTTCTCTGCCGTTGTATTCATCGGTGGGAGTGTTTCATTCAAGTAACGATGATCGAGATAAGGCTCGATTCTATCCTTCCAAATCTCCTTTATATCTCCAAAATCGAGCGCCAGCCCGATTTCATTTACAAATCCGCTTAACCCAAAAACAACCTTGTACGTATGCCCATGAAGGTTTTTACATTTGCCTTCATAAGCATGTAAATGGTGGGCAGCATCGAAGGTGAACTCTTTGCTCACAAGTACCCGGTGGCGGTGATAACGCAACGAATCCTGTGAAATGTTGGCTCCCAGCACTTGCAGCTTATCGACGATACGGAATGGCCCAGGAGTACTCATCGGCTTGCCCCCTCCTCTTGCTTACGTTCCATCAGGTAACATTCAAGTCCTGCCTTGCGCAGCTTGCAGGATGGGCACTCTCCGCAGCCATCTCCCGGAAGTCCGTTGTAGCAAGTTACTGTCTCGGTACGAACGAAATCGAAGGCACCAAGTTCGTCAGCGAGACACCACGTATCTGCCTTATCCAGCCACATCAGCGGGGTATGCAGTACGAATCCATAATCCATTGCCAGATTCAGCGTAACATTGAGCGATTTGACAAATACGTCGCGGCAGTCTGGATAACCACTGAAGTCCGTCTCACATACTCCTGTAACGATATGGCGTGCTCCAATCTGCTTCGCATAGACAGCAGCGAAGGAGAAGAACAATAAGTTCCGTCCTTCCACAAAGGTGCTCGGAAGTTCGCCTTCTTCCTGTTCAATCGCGATGTCGTCTCGCGTCAACGCATTGGGAGCCAGTTGATTGAGCAAGGACATATCGAGGATCCGGTGCGGTACACCCAACTTGCCGGCAATCGCCTTCGCATGCTCCAGCTCTGACTTATGGCGTTGTCCATAGTCAAAGGTGATCGTCTCGACTTCCTCAAATCGCTGCAGTGCCCAAAACAGACAGGTCGTGCTGTCTTGCCCGCCACTAAAGACGACGACAGCCTTGCCTTGCTTCCGTCCCGCATGTGCTTGGCTACGGGAATCTGCATTCCAAGCTGCTTCGCCGGCTGAGGAAACGTGGTTGTTGCATAGTTGTTCATTTACTTGCTTCATGTGTTCTTCATCCTTTCCTGTCCCCTCACAACCCTATAAAGGGTCTCCTAAGACAGAAGGCCTGTGCTTGCTCAGGTTGACTGTTCGTTGGCTTTAGCCGATATACAGCTCCTGTAAGCACAAAAAAAGACAGCACTAAGGAAAGATAGCCCTGTAGGATGCTGTCAGCCTTAGTTTTTTATAGAGGGAGATTGCGAACCTCTCCCGTGCTGAAGCACGGAATGTTATGATGTTGAATCCCACCTGAGTGGGATTGCTTATTCCATTATAGCGCGTATGTCCTCCGCATGACAGCACCGTCACTGAATACCCATAATGCTCCATATCAATTAGAGACCTATATACAACTGCTCAACAACGCTGAATGTTTCCTCGCAAATCAAAAGAAGCGGTTCCGTCCTCTCAGACGGATAACCGCTTCCTTGCTCGTTGGAATATGCATTTCTATCGCAATGGACTGGCTGTTACCAGTTCAATCCGTTGTCTCTTGGAATTGCTTCTTCCTTCAGCAGCGTATACATGCCCGCCGCCTCTTCCTTCTTCGTCGTCTCTTGGAGACGCTCTACTCGGACGGTGACGAGCTTCTGCCCGAATTGTACCGTAATCTCGTCGCCGACCTTCACTGTCGTGCTCGGCTTCGCTTCACGGCCATTCAGTTCAACACGCCCCTGCTCGGACACATCCTTCGCGATAGTACGCCGCTTGATGAGCCGCGATACTTTCAGGAACTTGTCTAGACGCATTATTTTACAGCTTCTTTAAGCTTGTTGCCCGCTTTGAATGCAGGAACTGTAGATTCAGGAATCTCGATTGTGTTACCTGTTTGCGGGTTGCGACCTGTGCGGCCAGCGCGCTTGCGTGTTTCGAATGTGCCGAAGCCGATCAATTGAACTTTGTCGCCGCTAGCCAAAGCGTCTGTTACTTCACCGAAGAAGCCGTTCAGTACGGATTCAACGTCCTTCTTAGTCAAACCGCTTTTTGTGGAAATGTTGTTGATCAAATCTGTTTTGTTCATGTGTATTGTCCTCCCAATTCCTCTTTTTCATAGTTGAAATGAATAATGGTCTACAGGCGCTTGCCCGAGCCTTGGAATGTTGATGCTTGTATGTATTCTTGCTTCATCACCAAATTCCTTCCCGGGTGCGGCATTTTTTCATATTTTGACGAAAAATAGAGAGCAGTAGTCCGCTGCACCCCAAGCATTATGGCTCTAAGCGCTTCGCTTCCTGCCACCATTGCTCCATTTCTAGTAAATCAGTTTGGTCAAAAGATTTACCCTTTATACGAAGTTGTTCTTCGATGTATTGAAATCGGCGTACAAATTTACGGTTCGTATATGTTAACGACTCTTCTGGATCGGCGTCAATGAACCGAGATACATTCACGACAGCGAATAATAGATCGCCGAGTTCCTCGCGCGCATGATCCAGCTCTTCATCCTTCACGGCATCGTCTTGATCCGATCCCGCATCTCGTATCGCCTCTCGCAATTCTTGCAATTCTTCGGCCACTTTGTCAAGTACATCCTTGGCATTGTCCCAGTCAAATCCGACTTTAGCCGCCTTTTTCTGCAGCTTATAGGCCTTCATGAGCGCAGGCAAATCACGCGGCACACCGTCCAGTACGGAAGGTCTCGCGTCCGCAATTCCCTTGATCTGCTGCTCCTCTGCCTTCATCTGTTCCCATGTTCCAAGCGCGGATTCGACATCTTCTGCATGATGATTACCAAATACATGCGGGTGGCGGAAAATAAGCTTCTCATTCAACGATTGGATGACATCGTATACACTGAATGTACCCACTTCTTCCTCCATTTGGGAGTGCAGCATAATTTGCAACAGCAAATCGCCGAGCTCCTCCTGCATCGCAGTTGGATCATCGTCATCAATCGTTTCTAGTACCTCATACGTCTCCTCGATCAGATTTTTGCGAATCGATTCATGTGTCTGCTCTTGATCCCATGGACATCCTCCAGGGCTTCGCAAGATCGAGACAATCTCATGCAGGCGACCGAATGTGCGCTTGCGCACTTCATCACTGTCGGTGCGTGGAACCCAAATTAAGGATAGGTTGCCGTAGCCTTCAATGCGATCCAGCTCATACAACGGAATGCGCTGCATATGCTCCATGCCTTCTACGCCAAGCGCATGGCCTACTACGACTTCATAGTCTTCCGGATATACTTCCATCAGTCCCAGCTTCACATCAGACGCTGTAAACGTATCATACACTTGTCCAATCACGGTGTGCAACCTTGGGTTCAAGCCATCAGCCTGCAGTCCAGCCGCATCAAGCAGTTGGAACCCTTCAATCGGATCGAATCCGAAACGTAGGAACGCCTGATCCAGGAAGCTCTCTCCCCCGATAATTCGCAGCTCAATGCCCTGTTCCGAGCATTGATCCCGCAGCAAGCGAACCGTTGACTCTGCGACCATCGGATGCCCAGGAACAGCGTATACAATCGGATTCTCGGGACTGACAGCAGCAGCTGCCATCAATTGGCGAACAATTTCTTTGTACACCGATGGGAAATCGTCTTGCATTTCATATACGGAATCGAATGAGCGAAATGCGACTTCATTCTGTTGCAAATATGCGATTACCGGATGGTCAGCCGTGCGTACGTACAATTGCTTTGCCTCGCGCAGCAAGTTCCATACGGCTAACGTCAATTGGCTTTCATCGCCGGAGCCGAGCCCGACGACAGTAATGGTTCCAGGCATGAATGAATCTCCCTTCGATTGTTGCATCACTGTGTATTATTCCCCACACTTCTGCCCACAGAATCACATGCGGGGCGAGAATCGCGCAGCGAATGAAGCAAGCTTCGGCCCGATGCGCGGCAGCTCGGCCAGTTCCTGCGGCCGAACTGCACCGAGTGCGATGGCTAGCAGGGCGAATATAGCCGCGCCAAGCGGCACGCCTACGGCTACGGCGAGCAGGGCCGCTAAGCGGCCAGTAGCGCCGAGCCAAGCTGGAACGGCCGCGGCCAGGCTGACGCCAGCAGCCATGCCGCCAAGCGCCAGCGCAAGGCGCGCGCTGCGAGCGCCCCAGGCGGCGAAGTGCACGCCGCTTGCGACGGCGAGCGCATGCGCGTTCAATGCTGCGGCCAGACCAAGCGAGGCCGCAGCAGAGATGGCTGCCCCGGCAATGCCGTAGGCCGGGATCAGCCATACATTCAGCGCCGCCTTCACGATTGCGGCGCATACAAGATGCACGGCTGGCGCACGCACCGCGCCCATGCCCTGCAGAAGCGCGGCTGATACGGCGTGGAATACGCCGCTTACAGCCGTGGATGCCACCAGCACGAACGTCAGCGTTCCCGCGCTGTCCGTGTACAATGCCACATTGAGCGGCTCCGCCAAGGCGACGAGCCCGACGGTAGCAGCAAGACCAAGCATCCACGACCAGCGAAGAGCTATCTTAATAGTCGGCGCAAGACCGACAGTACCCTCTCTGCGCATGAGCGACGCCACCATCGGGACGACCCCCACAGCAAGTGAGCTCGCCACCATTGTGACAAGTTGCACAAGAGGATACGCCCGGCTGTACACGCCGAACTGTGCGAGTGCCTCTGCCTCACTCCACCCTTGCTGCAGCAGAAACCGAGGCACCGTAAATACATCCACTACATTTACCGCTGGCAGCACAATTGCACCTAAACAAATTGGCAGGGCAGTCCATGTCAGCTTCCGAATCCAGCTCCAGATGGCGCCTGCCTGCTGCCTCATCCCTAATTGCGGTTTTTTCCGCAGTCGACTGTGGCTTCTACGCTTCTCCCTCCAGCGGAAGATCATCATAGTTAGCAACCCGCATAGACCACCCGCAAATGATCCAAACGTAGCTCCTGCAGCGATTGTCTCATCCGCTGCGCCCAGATGACTATAGTACAGCAGAAGCCCAATCATGACCGCTACGCGTCCTGTCTGCTCGATAACCTGCGATACAGCTGTTGACGTCATCCGTCCACTGCCCTGATCGTAGCCTCGGAGAGCAGCGGCCAGCGGCATTACAAGCAGCGAATAGGCAGCACTCTGGATAGCGGCCACCGTATGTTGATTGCCAATCCAACTGGCTATCTGTTCTGCGCCAGCCAGCATAGCGAAGAACCCGGCAATCCCAGTAACCGTCATGAGCAGACTGGATGCTAGAAGCACCTGTTCAGAGCCTACCTCATCCCCAGCTGCCTCGCATTCTGCCACGAGCCGTGCTACCGCAACTGGAATACCCGCACTAGCTATCGCTACTAGCAGCACATAGAATGGGTATACCGCGTTATATATGCCGAATACACCGTCTCCCCCGATATTTTGCAGCGGGATTTTCTGCAGTGTTCCGATTACCTTCGACACTATCGTCGCCATGCCTAGCAATAAAGCGCCGGACATAACTTGCCCCGCAACTCGGGGGGTTCGTTTGTTCAACCGTCATCCCCGCCCATCTCTAACATTCGTAACGTATTATAGCATATCAAGACAGGCCAATTCCTCCTTGCCTGGGCAAGCTCCATGCATAGAAGCTGCAGCACCGTCTATGATGTCTGCAATCTCGTATTTTCAGCGCTCCTGCCCAACAAGAAAAAAATGCGGCTAATCAATATGCCTCTGCAACGGCGAAGGGATAACTGGATATTAGAGCTCAGAGCACAAAAGAGCTCAGAGCACAAAAAAAGCCCCTGCATCGCTCAAGCTGCGTATACACGCATCCTGTATGAGCAGGGACTTTCGTTAGCAAATTTCGGATTACTGCTCCATTTGCTTACCAAGGAAGCCAGCAGCCGTTTCCGACATTTTCACTTCCATTTGGCTCATTTTCACGCTGTCGTCTTTGTTAAGCATAACAACTGTACCGATAGGATCTCCACCAGCAACGATTGGAGCAACAACGAAAGAAGAGAAAGCTTCTTGGCTGTCTTTTACGATTTCATAATTGCCTGCGTTCGTTTCGATCATTGTCTTGCGGTTTTCCATACAGTTTTCAAGCAACATCCCGATTTGCTTGTCCATGTATTCTTTCTTCGATCCGCCAGCAACTGCGATTACAGTATCACGGTCAGAGATCATTGTGATATGTCCTGTGCTCTCATACAAGGATTCCGCATATTCCTTAGCGAAGTCGCCTAATTCACCAATTGGGGAATATTTCTTAAGGATAACCTCTCCATCACGATCAACGAAAATTTCAAGAGGATCTCCCTCGCGAATGCGCAAAGTGCGACGAATTTCTTTAGGGATTACAACACGTCCGAGGTCATCGATACGACGTACAATTCCAGTAGCTTTCATTATGAGTTGCCCCGCTTTCAGTAAGTATTTTCGATTTACTGTATTATTGTTAATTAGGAGGGATGCGGAATGGTTTGTAATACTGACCATAGTATTCATCTGCTCCCAAGTTCTTATACATACACATCATACGTAGGTAATGCCATCCAAGTTGCAAAAAAAATCACATTTTTCGACACTAACCGACATTTTTTTAGAACGAATTCTTAAAATTTTCACATTTTACATCAATATACCGGAATTTTTTAGTTTTTTCCTCTGATTTTGTCGAAACAAAGCTTATCTTTTTCGACATCAATGCGAAATGTTGGATTTGCTTTAGTATCAAACTTCATTATCGTACTTTTGGCATTTTACTTCTGTGTACACAGTGAAAAGATCACACCATCCAAATTACGACCGGTAGTAATTTGAATAGCCGCTAACATAGTATGTCTAATTTTCCCCAAGCCATGACAAATGTAAATAAACGTATTTTTAGAGGATGAAACCGGAAATGAAAATTTTTTATTGTTTTTATGAATATTTCATTCCGTTTCCATACCTTCCGCGAAAAATAGCCCCTTCCCCTTGAGGGGAAAGGGCTACGGCACGAGATGATGACATATCATCTCGCGGCATGCCTTTACTTGCCTGATTCTGCTTTTGTATCTTTAGGAGCTTCTGTATTCTGATCTTTTTTCTCGTCCTTCTTCTCTTCCGGCTTTGTCTCCGTCTTAGGAAGGTCGATTTTCTTGATCAGCTTATCCAGATCCTTCTGCATGAAGTTGTTCATCAGCTCAGAAGCTGCACGCGTACGCAATGCTTCCTTCTCTTCTTCTGTCAACTTGCTGTATTCCTTCTCTTTACGATCTTCCACACGCATAACGTGGTAGCCGTAGTCTGTCTCAACTGGATCGCTCACTTGGTTAAGCGGCAATGTCAAGGCAGCTTCCTTGAATTGCGGTACCCATTGACTTACAGCAGCGTCCTTGTACAGACCACCAGTCTTAGCGGAACCTGGATCGTCAGACGTTGTCTCAGCCAACTTCGCGAAGTCTTCACCCTTCTTCAGACGAGCTTGTACATCCTTAGCCATCTTCAGAGCATCTTCTTTTTTGCGCTCTTTGCCTTCTTTGTCCTTGAATCCAATGAGAATATGACGAACGGAAGCAGTTGTCATATCCTTCTTATTCTTCTCGAACTCAGCCTTGAGCTGATCTTCCGTTACCTTGCCGTTGTAATCCTGTACAACTGTCAAGATGCGCGCCATATACTCCGTAATTTCCTCTTCCGTGAGTTTGCGCTTGTCCAGCATTTCTTTGAACTGCTTGTCTCCGACTTGCTTCTTCATCAAGCCAATTTGTTCTTTGGCTTTATCTTTACCGGTTTGCTTTGCTTTCTCCGGTGCTTTGCCATCCAAATAGCGATACGCGATTTGCTGCTTCACGAAGTAGTCGCGGAATTGATCCATGCTAATAATCTGCTCGTATTCCGGATAGAAGAACAGCATGTTCGAGATTTCTTTGTCGAAATCATTCTGTGTAATCTGTCCTCCCTCATACGTAGCAACGACTTTACTGTTGTCGGTTGCCTTGCCCGCTGACTTCTCGTCTTTGTTGCCGCATCCGGCTAATACGGATATTGCGAGTACCGCAGACAATGCCAGCAACAACCACTTCTTGGAACGCGTCTTGTTATTTTGCAACATTCTGCAATTCTCCCTTCGATTTGATGGCACCCTTAGCTTCCTGCATGAATTGCTCTAGTATCATTAACAGCTGCAGCGCATCAACGCCTCGTGCATTGAACTTCACAGCACCGCAAGCCTCTTGATCGACATTAATCCGTCTGTCGAGTTTAGATGCAACAGCAGCCATCTTCTTGCGGTCTAACCACGGATCCGCCGAAGAATGGACCTTGATCGTGACCACATCTCCACGCTGTACAATTGACTCCCATCCATACTGCTTCGCATGAAGCTTCAGCCTAGCGACAGCGAGTAATTGAAGGACAGCAAGAGGTGGTTCACCAAAGCGGTCGATGAGTTCATCCCGCAGTTCTTCGACTTCATCCAATGTAGCAAGTCCCGCTACCTTTTTATAAATCTCAATCTTCTGAATACTATCATAAATATAATTCGGCGGCAAATACGCATCTACGTTCAGGTCGATGAGGGTTGTAAGCTCCTGCTGATCCTCAATAGCGACACCATCGATCTCCGCCTTGCGCTTGTTCACCTCATCTGCAAGCATCTGCGAGTATAGATCAAATCCAACAGATGCAATAAATCCATGCTGCTCCGCACCTAGCAGATTACCCGCCCCTCGGATGGATAAGTCGCGCATCGCAATTTTGAATCCGGAGCCAAGCTCGGTGAACTCCTTAATCGCCTGAAGACGCTTCTCTGCCACCTCGTTCAGTACCTTGTCGCGCTGATAAGTGAAGTAAGCATAAGCAATCCGGTTCGAGCGGCCCACTCGCCCACGCAACTGATACAGCTGCGACAGACCCATCTTGTCCGCATCATGAACGATGAGCGTGTTCACGTTCGGAATGTCTACGCCTGTCTCGATAATACTGGTGCTGACGAGCACATCGTATTCCCCATCCAAGAAGTCGAGAATTGTCTTCTCCAGCTCTGTCTCGGACATTTGCCCATGGCTTACCGTCACACGGGCATCCGGCACGAGCATTTTAATATGGTCGGCCATCTGATGAATCCCCTGCACTCGGTTGAACAGGAAGTAGACCTGCCCGCCTCTTGCCAGCTCTCGTTCTATTGCCTCGCGAACTAAATTATCGCTGTATTCAAGCACGTAGGTCTGAACAGGGAATCGATTTTCTGGCGGTGTCTCGATAACAGACAAATCCCGGACGCCGAGCATGGACATATGCAGGGTACGCGGAATAGGTGTTGCCGTCAGTGTCAGCACGTCGACATTCATCTTCAGCTTCTTCAACTTCTCCTTGTGCGTTACGCCAAAACGTTGCTCTTCATCGACAATCAGCAATCCTAAATCTTTGAAAACAACATCCTGAGAGAGCAGGCGGTGAGTGCCGATAATGACGTCGACAACACCCGACTTTAGCCCTTTCATGGATTCGTTCTGTTCCTTGCGGGAACGGAATCGGCTAAGAACCTGAATATTAAATGGATAGTCGGCAAATCGCTCACGGAACGTCTCATAGTGCTGCTGTGCCAAGATGGTTGTTGGTACGAGTATCGCCACCTGCTTGCCTTCGATTGCAGCCTTGAAGGCAGCTCGAACCGCAACTTCCGTCT
This sequence comes from Paenibacillus sp. KS1, assembly GCF_001680695.1. Lineage (NCBI taxonomy): Bacteria > Bacillati > Bacillota > Bacilli > Caryophanales > Paenibacillaceae > Paenibacillus > Paenibacillus sp. KS1. The sequence continues at coordinate 37,056 of NZ_MAIS01000035.1, forward strand.
TGCCATACCCTACGTCACCGCACAATAGACGATCCATCGGACTCGCCTTCTCCATATCTTGCTTAATTTCTTCGATGGCACGCAGTTGATCTCGCGTCTCATCATATGGGAACATATCCTCGAATTCCCGCTGCTCTGGTGTGTCCTTCTCGAAGGCATAACCGCTAGATGCTTGTCTTGCTGCGTACAGCTTGATCAAGTCGTCAGCAATGTCCTTCACGGAGGAACGAACTTTACTCTTAACCTTCGTCCACTCGGTGCCACCCAGCTTATAGATCTTCGGCTCCTTCTCTTCCGAGCTCACATAACGCTGGATGAGATGAAGCTGATCCACTGGGACAGATAGTTTATCCCCACCCGCATACAAAATATGCAGATAGTCCTTATGGATACCGTTAATCTCCAGCGTCCCAATTCCGATATACTTCCCAATGCCATGATTCTGATGGACGACATAATCGCCGACCTTCAGTTCCGTATAGCTGCGAATCCGTTCCGCATTGTCCACCTTCGCGTTCAGTTCCGTGCGGCGTGTCTTCCGCTGCTTGCCGGAGAACATCTCACCCTCAGTAATAACTACAAGGTGAATGGACGGGAGCTCAAAGCCTGTCTGCAGGTTGCCCTTTAAAATCGTAGGCTCTGGTATTGCGTAATCCTGAAGCACACGACGCATCCGTTCAATTCGTTCATCACCGTTCGCCAGCATAATGACGTTGGCGCCTGACTTCTTCCACCGTTCCATTTCTGCTTTCAAGACATTCATTTGTCCATGGAAGTTCTGCATGGAGCGGCACATGACGTTCACGATATTTTGCGGCTGCGTATGAGGAACCTGTCTGAGGAACAGCGCCATAAATACGGTCTGGAATGGGCGCTTGCCCATTGCGACGTCAGATGTCACTCCTAGAGGAAGCGCTGGCAATGTCTTGCCATTCGACAACAAGTGTGTGCTCCACTCCAGTTCATCTCGTTCAAGCTGTTTGGCTGTCTCCATGACTCTAGCAGGCTCATCTACGACAAGCAGCGTGTCCTTCGGCATATAATCATATAATGTGTGCTTCTCTGGATAGAGCAGCGCCACATATTTATAGAGCTCTGTAAAATAAACAGAACCTCTCATTCGTTCGATATCATGCCCGATTTCCCGCTCAAGCTTCTCCTTTACTTGGCGATCGGACATCTTGCCCAGCTGTTCTTCAAGACGTGCAAAAGTCGCCTCGGCCGCAGCGGCGAAGCGTGTCTCGTCTGCAATTAAGTCTTTGCAAGGCAGTATTGTCAATTGCTTCAACTTATCGATAGAACGTTGATCCTGGGTGTCGAATGAGCGAATGGAGTCAATTTCATCATCGAACCATTCAATTCGATACGGATAAGGAGCTGTGATTGGATAAATATCTACAATCCCACCACGGACGCTCATCTCTCCCTTGGCCTCGACACGTTCTGTACGCTCATAGCCGCACGCAACCATTTCTGCCAGGAAGGTTTCCAGTGGAAGCTCATCGCCTAGCGACAGAGATATGCCAGCCTCAGCCATCATCTCGCGGGCAGGCAAAAAGCGCCGCAATCCCGCATACGGCGTTACGATTATCCCACGGAATCCACGTGCACACCGGGTGAGCACTTCGATGCGCTGCGCAATCACTTCTGGACTTGATATTGCTGCTTCTGCAGCTACCAACTCATTGGCCGGGTATAAGAGCACTTGATCCGCCGACAAGCATTCTTGCAGGTCATCAGCTACTTTTTGTGCAGAGAACATGTTGTGTGTGACGACGAGTACTGGACGATCCAACTGCATCTGAAGTGCCGCCATCATCACCTGACGAGCTGAACCGGACAAGCCGGATACCAATTGCTCCTTCATTCCTGCACGGACACCCGCAGCAATCGATTCAATATCACGTTCTTCTGATAAAGCTTGCATGAGTGCATTCAACAAAAGATAGGCACCTCTTTCTCACCCACAATAAATACTCAAGGTATAACTAGTAAGGTTATATACGTTACCCTCATCCAAAATAAGCCTCGGCTGACAAGCCAAGGCTGACGCTAACTCCCATTGCCCATCCACCCTCATTGCAAGGGGGAGGAAAGCAAAGACAACTCGGGATGCATCTGAATCGCTTCTGTACAATATTCACATGTCATCCGCACGGTTACATCTCCATTGGAATGAACGACAATATATTGTTGGCGCTCGTCTGGGGTAAGACGGTGGAAGCCGAGGCGTTCCTCATCAATCCCGTTCCCGTCGATGCGCCCAATCATTGTATGACAATGTTTGCACACGTAATTCACAGACATGTATATGCCTCCCAATCTTGGATTATACCGTTCAGTATGTCCAAAAGAAAGGCACATTAGCCCAACATCAGTTTTGATCAGATCATTTATCCATTGAATTTCGCCATCGTCTGCTCGAACGAATGCTTAAGCGAGAATTCGACAGCGTCGCAAGTGCGCTCTACTGTCTGCTTCAAGTCTTCCATACCCGCTTTAGGGAACGTAGACAGCACGTAATCTACAATAGACCGACCAGGTTCCGGACGAGATATCCCCATCCGAACTCGATTGAAGGATTGCGTTCCTAGATGCTGGATGAGCGATTTAATCCCGTTGTGACCACCCGCACTCCCTTGATAGCGCAAGCGAATCTTCCCAAGCTCTGTATCCATATCATCATATAGAACGATAAAATCCTCAATATCCGCCTTATAGTAATCCAGATATGCGCGAACAGCCTCTCCAGACAGATTCATATACGTCATGGGTTTGATAAGAACAACCTTCTCTGTTCCAACGCGTCCCTCTCCGATTAACGCCTTGCATTTGCTCTCACGTACCTGAATGCCGAAGCGATCCGCAAGAGAGTCAATTGCCATAAAGCCGATATTGTGGCGGGTTGCGGCATATTCGGTTCCCGGGTTACCTAATCCTACAATCCACTTCAAGAGCGCTACATCCTTCCTTATTGATCATCGATATGATGATTGAACTGCTTTTGGCATGCATCCACACCTGACTCACAGACACATTCAAATGCCGATAAGGGTTACTTCTCCGGTCAAGACCGAAGACGTAACCCTTCCGTAATGTGCAGCTCAGGTCACTCGACCCACGCTTTATTCAATCTCAAACAATTTACTGATAGACAATTCTTCGTGAACACGAATAATCGCTTCACCCATTAACGGTGCAACCGACAGTACGTGTAACTTGCTAGATGGGTTTTCATGTGTAATCGGAATTGTATCCGTTACAACAACCTCTTTGAATGGCGATTTCTCCAAACGATCCATCGCAGGTCCGGACAGTACTGGATGCGTGCAGCAAGCGTAGACTTCCTTCACCCCTGCTTCAACCAATGCGTTCGCACCAAGCACAATCGTACCAGCCGTGTCGATAATGTCATCGATAATAATCGCTGTCTTGCCTTTAATATCCCCGATAATATTCATAACTTCACTAACGTTCGGCTCTGGACGACGCTTGTCGATAATGGCAAGCGGTGCATTCAGGAAGTCAGCCAATTTGCGCGCACGTACCACACCACCATGGTCAGGCGATACGACAACAACGTTTTCGAGTTGCTTCGAGCGGAAATATTGTGCCAAAATTGGAACACCCAGCATATGATCCACAGGAATATCAAAGAATCCTTGAATTTGTGTGGCATGCAAGTCCATCGTAATAACACGATGAGCTCCTGCTGTCTCGATCAAATTCGCTACAAGCTTCGCCGTAATCGGATCGCGCGAACGCGCTTTACGGTCTTGGCGAGCGTAGCCATAGTAAGGGATAACTACGTTAATGCTCTTTGCCGATGCACGCTTCAATGCGTCCACCATTACAAGCAACTCCATCAAATTGTCATTGACCGGGTCGCATGTCGATTGAACGACGTAAACGTCACAACCGCGTACACTTTCAGACAACTTAACTTGGATTTCTCCATCACTAAAGCTCTTCGTTTCTGCATCTCCCATCGGAATTCCGATGTATTCTGCAATCTTGTTCGCCAAATTAGGATTGGAGTTGCAAGTGAAAATTTTCAACTTGGAATCACAATACGTCATGATATTAAAAACCCTCCGTGCCGGTTCTTGTTCATCGTTGTTTTATACTGTCCGTTAATGGTGCTGCTTAGTCTATCCCTACATGGTCTCAACTAAAAAGGCTCTCAATACCATGCTAAACGATATTGAATGAAAAGTGCAACCTTATCGATCACTTTTCTCGTTCTTTTTTTGCTTTTGCACGGGCACGAATCTTCTCCGCATACCCCGGCTTGTTTACTTGACGCTCACGAGCGATGGCCAAGTCATTATCTGGTACAGGATGTGTAATCGTTGATCCGGCAACGACGTAAGCGCCAGTGCCCACTTGGATAGGTGCAATCAAGTTGACATTGCTGCCAATGAACGCGTCATCGCCAATTTGAGTGAGCGACTTATTGAAGCCGTCATAGTTGACCGTAATCGCGCCACATCCAATATTTACATTCTTCCCTACTTCGGCATCGCCAATATAACTGAGGTGCGATACTTTCGTTTGATCATCAAGCGACGCATTTTTAATTTCCACGAAGTCGCCGACTTTCACCTGCTTGCCAAGACGTGCGCCTGGACGCAAATAAGCGAATGGACCAACTGAACTCTCGTCGCCTACAATCGCTTCACAGAGTACAGATTGCTTAATATGCACTTGATCGCCGATTGTTGAATCAACAATCTCGCTGTTCGGCCCAATAACGCATTCGCCGCCAACCGTCGTGTTGCCACGCAGGCTTGTCCCTGGTTCAATGATCGTATCCGCTCCGATGACAACACCAGACTCAATATACGTATTGGCAGGATCAATAATCGTTACACCATTCAGCATATGGCGTTTGTTGATACGATCACGCATGAAGCGTTCCGCTTCAGACAACACCAAGCGATCATTAACGCCGATTGCCTCACTGTTATCCGGCGTACAATATGCTTGCACCGTATCTCCTTGTGCCTTCATGATGCCGATTACGTCAGTCAAATAATACTCTTGCTGGGCATTATCATTTCTGATCTGCTCCAGCGCCGCGAACAACTTCACATTGTCGAAGCAATACGTGCCCGTATTGATCTCCTTCACGAGCTGTTCTTCGGTCGTACAATCCTTTTGTTCGACAATTTTCAAGACCGAACCGTCTTCTGCGCGAATGACGCGACCGTAACCTGTCGGATCATTCAGTTCAGCCGTCAAAATCGTCGCTGACGCCTGAGCGCGGTTATGCAGTTCCATCAACTGAGCCAACGTTTCTGGTGTCACTAGCGGTGTATCGCCGCAAATGACAAGTGTCGTTCCTTCCTCACCATCAAGAAGCGCCTTCGCTTGCTTAACCGCATGTCCTGTACCAAGCTGTTCCGCTTGCAAGGCGTACTCGGCACGGTTCCCCAGGAATTGCTGTACTGCTTCTGCTCCATGTCCTACAATGACGACGGTGCGCTCACAATCCACACTTTCGACAGCATCAAGAACATGCCCTACCATTGGTTTCCCGCATACGGGATGAAGCACTTTGTACAATTTTGACTTCATGCGTTTGCCTTGTCCGGCAGCAAGCACAATGGCCATTCTTTTCAAAGCGTCCGACCTCCTGCTCTACCTTTACTCCATAGAAGAATATATCTCATTATGGAGAAAAAGAAAAGAGAGCCCCTATGATTGGCTCTCTTTCTTTGCAACCCCAATTATAAAATCATAAAACTACGCGCCCTCTTCGATAACTTCCTCTTCCGTAGCAGCGCGTTCGTATTCAGCCAATACAGCAGCTTGAATCTTCTCGCGAGTCGCCGAAGAAATCGGATGAGCAATATCGCGGAATTCGCCATCTGGAGTCCGCTTGCTCGGCATCGCTACAAACATGCCATTGTTGCCGTCGATTACACGAATGTCATGAACGACAAACTCGTTATCGATCGTAATCGATGCGATTGCCTTCATTCTCCCCTCTGTGTTGACGCGGCGGAGTCTTACATCAGTAATTTGCACGTGTGTTCACCACCTTTTTCCATCGAGACTTGGTGTATAATTCCACACGCGCATGAAAAATCCTTCTTAAATTTGCCAATAATCTAACTTTTTTTAAAAATTTATGCCTGTCTTTAACGGATTCGACAAGCTTCGATTTATATCGCTGCGATCAGTTCAATTTCGACAAGTACGTCCTTCGGGAGTCTCGCTACCTCTACACAGGAGCGTGCAGGCTTGTGATTACCGAAGTACGATTCATAGATAGCATTGATTTGAGCAAATTGATTCATGTCCTTGATAAAAACAGTAGCCTTAATTACCTTATCGAAAGAAGTACCTGCTTCTGCAAGCACAGCCCTCAAGTTGAAGAACACTTGGTGTGTCTGCTCCTCAATTCCGCCTTCCACGAGCACACCTTGTGCAGTCAACGGAATTTGACCCGAAGTGAACAAGAGGTTGCCCAGCTTCATTGCTTGTGAGTATGGGCCAATGGCCGCAGGCGCTTGATTCGTTGCAATTGCTTCTAATTCATGAGACATTTGAATACCCTCCCGAATCAATGTTGTTCTCTATCGCTTATTCCTTATCGAAGTAGTTCCCCGGCTTCACCATAATATGACGAGTCCGTGCATCTACAGTCCCAACGCGAATGAGGGACACATAATCTGTCAACAGCCGTTCTTCGTTCGATACATCCTCCGATTCTACCAATACACCAACACCCGCTACTGTGGCATCGAATTCCTTCAGCAGATCCATCATGCCGTGAATCGTTCCACCAGCACGCATGAAGTCGTCCACGATTAATACGCGTGAGCGCTCCTTCAAGGCACGCCGTGCGAGTGTCATCGTATGGATGCTCTTCTGCGATCCTGATACATAGTTAATGCTAACGGCCGATCCCTCTGTCACAACATGGTCGCGACGTACTAGCACCACTGGCAGGTTCAGATGAGCAGCAGTCGCATAGGCAATTGGAATCCCCTTCGTCTCTACCGTCATCACGACGTCAATATTGCAGCCTGCAAAGGCAGATGCGAACATTCGACCTACATCGTTCATCAAGGCTGGTTGACCTAAAATATCAGTAATATAGAAATATCCCCCAGGAAGCACCCGGTCTGGATGCCCCATTGATGCGCATAAAGACTCAATGACAGGAAGTGCGATATCAGGCGTGCATTTCGGAATAAACTTCACTCCGCCTGCAGCACCAGCCAGCGTCAGTAAATCTCCCGTCCCTTCGCTCTCGAACACCTCTTTAATAATAGCCAAATCCTCGCTAATGGAAGACTTGGCTGCACCGTAACGTTCTGCAAATGTCGTGAGCGGTATGAGCGTATGCGGCTTAGACATCAGATATTGGGTCATCTCAACCAGACGGGCGCTTCGCTTCAATTTTTTCATGATTACTCCTCGCTCAAAACCGAATATTATATTGTAGATATTACATGAATGTACGCTAGTTAGCAAGATGATCGCCGCTTGTCAAGTCAAACATTCCTTGAATTGTAACCATTTCGCCTTCTTGATACACGTTAATCTATTTAAGCCTGTTATCCCAACAAGCGTACCGCGTACACTTCCTTGCAAAAACCGCGCAGTCCATTATAGATCCTTGCGATCTTAGATTCTTTAGACACAAGGCCGAATACCGTCGGACCGCTGCCCGACATCAGCACTCCTTCAGCCCCGAGCCGAAGCATAGCATCCTTCAACTGCTGCACCTCCGGATGGAGCGGCAGCGTGACATCCTCCAGCACATTGCCAAGCGATTCACACACCCCTTGGAAGCTTTGGGCCTGTATCGCTCTGCGCATTTGATCCAGCGATGGATGCTCCGTAATCTGACTCGCTCTAAGGCGCCCATAGACATCAGCCGTCGATACATTAATCGGCGGCTTGGCAAGCACAACCCAGCATTGAGGTGGCTGCTCAATCATCTCAAGTGCCTCTCCGCGGCCGCGAGCTATTGCAGTCCCTCCCGTCACGCAGAACGGGACGTCTGACCCAAGTTCCGCACCAAGCACCTGCAGCTCCTCATCAGGAATCCCTAACTTCCATAATCGATTCAAGCCTCGCAGTGTAGCAGCAGCATCGCTGCTTCCGCCAGCTAGTCCGGCAGCTACTGGTATTTTTTTATCTAAATGAATATATACGCCTTGCTTCACTTCATAACGTTCTTTAATTAGTTTTGCCGCTTGGAACGCCAAGTTCTTCTCATCTAACGGTATGTAACCTGCTTGGCTGGAGATGATAATCGTATCTCGAGGAAGTTCCTCCATCTCGAGACGGTCCGCTAAGTCTACCATCGTCATGACCATTTCGACGTCATGATACCCATCCTCGCGCTTACGCAGCACATCCAACAGCAAATTTATTTTGGCAGGCGCCTTCTCGTACACTTTCACTCGCGTTCACCCTTCTTTATCCTACGGATCGCTTACGTTATTATAACAGACTCTATGGTGCAAGTCATATGTGTACGTATACAGGCAATGAACATGATTTCGTTAATAAAAAAAGCGAACAGAGCGGAATAGATCCGATGCTCGCTGGATAGAAGGTTCATGACTCGTTATTTTTTCGAGGCTGCCTCTTCGGCAAGTTGAATGGCCCGCTTGACCATATCGCCAGCATCCTTCGCACGGATAGCACCCCATCCGTATTTGGACACCGTATCGTAGAAGCCAAGATCTTTAGCCAATTCCACCTTCAGATCCTCAGACATGAAGCTGCGCTTTCTTCGGCTCATCACTGCACCTCCCACGCTTACCTTAAAGTTCATATCATCAGCAAGCACGACATAATCATCGGCCTACCGTTAATGTAAGTAGAAGCCACCTCCATTATACGTTCACTCCTGTTCCGATTTATGGGGGAGCATCTGGGAGAACCGTGACCGTGCGTGCTCATGTCATTCCTTCAAAACAAACAAAAGGCAGCCCTCACAGGCTGCCGTCATGTCGCTTAACCGCGAACATATTCAATCTTTAACTCGCCGTTATCGGCGCATACGGTCACTTGAACCGATTCTGTTAATATATCTGCATAGCTATAGGATACCCGCTTAAACGCGTTCTGATCCTGGTCCAACTTAACAATAAATACAGAAGGGTAGGTTTCTTCCAACACGCCCGTACGCTCAATCGTTTTCCGACGACCGCCATTGGCGCGGAGCAGAATCTTCTGACCGACATGTGCTTCAAGACAACGACGAATTTCAAACAGCGCGTTTTTCGCCATTACAGCTACCACCTCTTTCCTTGTCCATTATAACCAATTCAAGAGGTGTTGTCAAATAAACGAATAATTATAACAATAACACCGTTTTCGTGTCAATGTGTTTTTTTGCCCAAATTTATTAAAATGGTTCTTTTTTCTGTATTTTATACATAGGCCGCTTATATTACGGTTGGTGTAACGTTCAATGTCGATAAATCCTTCAACTTCGGCATGCCCACGCGATAACTTCCCTTTGTCTCAATGCCTCCCACCCCGTCAATGCCACTGACCATATGAGGCGCAATATCCCCAATCTGTACGGTATCACGAATTGAGGTATATGAGGCCTTAACCGCTACGTAAGCTGGATCAAGGGCATGAATCATAATTCGGCCCGGTGAACTTGCAAAGTTGGCTCCTGCTTGCAGAAGCGCCTCGAAGTGAGATTGGCATGCCCCGGCAATTACAGTCAATAAATCAAGATGGCGCTCATACTGCCTTGCCGTCTGTACTGCATTAACGAAGTTCTGGGAGTTCTTATAATTCTGCAAATTTAACAGATCACGGTACCTGCCGTTCTTCAATACACCATCATGTCCAGTAATGACGATTATATTCGGCTTCACTCGCGGCAGCAGCCGATACAACGTATCTGCCATATTGCGTTCATTCACATAATGGCCTTCTGCCGGCACGTTGAGCTGATTATATATCGCCATGCTTTTCTGTAAATACCCGGGATCCCCATCCAGATGGAGTACCGTTCCCGGCATATCAAAGGTTGAAATGGAATTCGGCATCACTGCAAATGGAAGCTCCGTCCGCCTGCGCTCATGCAGCTGCCTACGCTGCTGTTCAAGCACCTCGACAGACTCCAACATCTTGATATGAGCCTGTTCCGTGCGGCGCGCAATCGTTGCCTTCGGTACACTAACTAAATCTTCAACATGGGAATCCGCCAGTAAGCGGTAATCCGTCCCCTTAATAATCGCCGTCTGTCGGAAGATCTCCTCCACACGGAATGTAATATCGCCACCGTACGACTTGCGTACGACCAAATCTCCTTGCTTCACTGGTTCGTTCATAGGATCAATCACCTCTCCGACTATCCTATGGGCAAACGCATAAATTGGTGATGCCTAAGCCTCAAAATTATGTTATTCCGCTTGATCCTCTTCTTCTGCACGTGCAATGGCTTGACCGATCGCGTCGGACAGAGCAGCGAACTCCTCAATCGAGAGTGTTTCCCCTCGGCGATTCGGTTCAATTTGTGCTAAAGCGAGCGCTTCTGTCAGCCTGTCTGTCCCGCATTTGCCGGCATAGCGAGCCTTCAGGTTATTCCAAATCGTCTTGCGACGCTGAGCGAACGAAGCCTGTACAACATCGAATAACAACGACTCATCCTTCACCTGCACAGGTGGAGTCTGTCTCACACGTAGACGGATTACTGCAGACTCTACATTTGGCTGCGGGATGAACACCGTATGCGGTACGGTGCATACAAGCTCCGGCTCTGCAAAATATTGAACAGCCACACTTAAGCTGCCGTAATCCTTGCCTCCCGGCTTCGCTGCCATTCGCTCTGCAACTTCCTTCTGAATCATGACGACGATGTTCTTGAGCGGCAGACGCTCTTCCAGAAGCTTCATCATAATCGGTGTCGTCACATAATACGGCAAGTTGGCAACAACACTTACCCGCTCGACATCTTGGAACTGTTCGCGGAACAATTCATGCAAATCCACCTTCAATACATCCCCATGTACAACATGGACATGCTCATAGGGCTCCAGCACTTCCCCTAATATCGGAAGCAAGCGCTGGTCGATCTCGACTGCTGTTACACGACGAGCGCGCTTAGCGAGCTGCTCCGTAAGCGCACCAATCCCAGGCCCAATCTCCAGGGCACCTGTCACATCATCCAGCTCTGCAGCATCCACAATACGGCGCAAAATGTTCATATCAATTAGAAAGTTCTGTCCTAAGCTTTTCTTAAATGAAAACCCATGCTTGCGTATAATGTCTTTCGTGCGATTCGGTGTTGCAATATCTATTCTCGTCTGCGTCATTCCATCTATTCTCCTTCTGCACATTGTTCCTGCTCGAATTGGTTCAGCTTCCGCAAGGCGTTCTCAAATTCCTCTCGTCCGATCTGGAACACACCGCAGCGCTTGAGCATCTGCTTCGCGTTGCAGTATCCAATGCCCAATATTTCACCTAACTGCCGTCTGCGTTCTGCAGAGCCTGCACGCGTCGTTAATCCCGCTTCGACGAGATCCGTCCACGTCAGCTCTGATGTCATGCTTGGCATCTCGGAGCGAACCTGCTCTAAGGCACGGCGAATCGCTTCTGGCTTTGCATTCTCCACACCAAGATCCCCTTTGGCTATCGCCTCATGTCTAGGCAGGAAAGCGTGTTTGCACCCAGGTACACGTTCTGCTATCGTCTTCCGAATTTTCTCCCCCGCATGATCTGGGTCCGTGAAAATAATAACCCCTCGGCGCTCTTGGGCCAATGCGATGCGTTTTATCGTTGTATCATTAATCGCCGATCCACCTGTCTCAATTGTATCCGCCTCAACGGCACGGTGAATGGCAACGGTATCATCTTTGCCTTCTACAACTATCACTTCGCGTATCAATATGCTTGCTCCTCTCACCACAAGGCTGCTTCCTAATTCCGCATCCTTCTCTTGCTCTCCATTCATAAATAAACAACAAAAGAAGAGGGTGTCCCCTCTTCTTAGCATGACATAAATCATTATTCATTACTATATCCTAATTACACATGGCTGCATACCTTGTGCGTTAGTTCGATTCCGGCTTGACTGGGCCAACCACGTATACGGTGTACCCCTTCTTGCGTCCGAATTTGCTGACCGCCTTCTTGCTGTCGAAGTATACATCGATAATTTTCCCCTTGACCGCGCCACCTGTATCTTCAGCACGTCTGAATCCAATCCCTTCGATATATACCCACCAGCCGAGCGGAATGACCTTCGGATCAACCGCGATAGTACGACCTTCTGATACTATTGCGCCAGATGCCGTCTTCGCACCAGCCGATCCCTCAGATTCCGTATACGCCGTCAGTTGAACGTTCTTCAGCACTTTTTTATAGTTAAAATCTTTGTCGCCACTGGAAACATTGTCAGAATCGTCTTCCTGCGCGTTCACTGACAGAACAGCAACTTCCGGTTCCTTCTTCGTTCCATAGGCTATCACTTGATTCACTTGTTTTGTATGAACGGATTTGTCGACCATCTGCGAATATACGAGCTTACCATCCTCGTACGTTTTCTGTACTTTCTGGACAACCAAGCCTTCTTTTCCATCTTGAACCGTCTTGGTCTTCCCCTTAAGGAGAGTAGCATCTGCCTGCTTCACCACTTGATAAGGAACCTTCACTTTACGCTCTTCCATCTTCTTGCTGACACGGACGATTCGAATATCCATGTTCTTCGAAATAGAGGCACGCTTAGAAGGGAATACCTTATCTTCAGGGTTCACTTGGATTTGCAGCGAACTCAGTGCATCATGCACCGACTTCTTCGTTGTAAATTGTGTTTCTTTCTTCCCATCCGCTGTAATTTGGATAGGCAAAGCGCGTTCAATAATAACTCGATCTCCATCAGCAATTTCTGCATCAAGCGGCTTCGATACTGCATCGTATGCCCCAAGCGCTATCGCATGCTCATCCAAAACATTGCGAAGCGTATCTAGGCGAGTTTCGACTGAACGCTCTTGTCCATCAACGAGCACAGCCACTGTCTTCTTCGTTACATTATACCAAGTCAAGACTGCTATTAATGTGATCACGATTGCTACAGCTGCAATAACGGTGATAACACGCACATTTTCATGCTTCCATCGCAATGCGAGTGACATGCTGGATGATCGGGGTTCATGGGTTTCGTTGTTCACGATCTGTCCCATTTCTCGGTCCTCCTTACATAGTCCCGCCGTCGAGTGCTCTGCATGATTCCATCTGACGCGACTATTTCAAGAATGTTTACGAGAGACTTCACTTGCCATAAACGAGCATGTAATCGTTCAAGACAATGCTGAAATCTCCGTACCAACGTTTCAGTATTGGCTGCTCCCACCTCCTATTTCTTACACCCTATGACGTCTTTATTCTCATTATTCAAAAAAAGAATGTTTGAGAGTAAACAAAAGAAGCCCTTCGTAAGAGGAGACTCTTTCGCGGCTTCCGTAATAGAAACCCAAACGTCAACAGTGTATAGGACGCGAGGAACCCTCTCTCGGTACGCTGACGAGGTTAGCTGTCGGGTTCGGGCTTGAGAGTCGCCCTATCGGAACCAACCGGCTCATGGCTCGGTCGTCCCTAATTCACCCCAAGGAATTAATCCGTGTGAATGAACATGTACTCATGTCATGTCGTTCACACTCTGGTTCCCCCGCTCTCCACTTCATGGAGATTAAGCGATACTGAATTAGTTGGAACAATATTGAATTGTGTAATAACATCTGTGAGAAATCATATCGTGTTTGCAATCTTCTTGTAAAGACAGTAGCAATTCCGTTTTTCGCGAAAAATGGTTAAAAAAATGTAACTTAATCCGTTTTTCATAATGAAATCCACTTATTTTATGGCCGATGTCTTTTTTTCACTTGTTTTTGGCCCGTTTTCACGCGATGTCAAAACATGTCATTGCATTTTGGGTCGTCATTCTGCAAAATTCTTCAAATTCCATACCTTTCAGCTCTGCTGCAACCTCTGCAACAAGACGAACATATGCGGACTCATTGCGCTTGCCTCGGAACGGATGAGGAGTCAAATAGGGGGAATCCGTCTCCACAAGCAATCGATCATTCGGAACCTTAACAAGTACTTCTTTCGGCTGTTTTGCATTTTTGAAAGTAACAGGTCCTCCAAATGAAAGGTAGAAGCCCATATCCAGGCACATCTTCGCTGTTTCCCAGCTACCTGAGAAGGAGTGCATGATGCCCCCTACTTCGTGAGCCTTCTCCTCGCGCAAGATGCGGATTACATCTTCGTGCGCTTCACGATTATGAATAATGATCGGCATCTTCAATTCTCGCGCCAACCCAATTTGCTCGCGGAATACACGGTGCTGAACATCCTTCGGAGACGTATCCCAGTGATAGTCCAGTCCGATCTCGCCAATCGCCACAACCTTTTCATGCTCCGTTAGCTTGGCGATCCAGTCTATATCCTCCGGCTTCATCGTTATCGCATCTACCGGATGCCAGCCCACGGCTGCATAGATAAAATCATATTTCTCTGCCAGCGCCATCGTCGTCGGGATCGTCTCTCGATTGAACCCGATATTAACCATACGGGTCACCCCTTGTTCAACGGCCCGTGCGATAACCTGATCGCGATCCTCGTCAAAATTGCTGCTGTCTAAATGCGTATGTGTATCAAATAACACGTTTATGCGCTCCTTTTTCTTTCTTGTAAAGTCGATCTAATGATTGCGGCGTATAAACATACGCCTTGTATCTTCCGTAAGGTGATTCGAGACTTCCAGAAGCTTGTCCATTGGGAAATAGATATAGTGTTTTCCACGGCGAATGCCGCTAATGGAACGTACAATATCCGATTTCTTGGACAGCTCTACAATTTGCTGATCCCGCCCCCATAGCATAATATGTTGCTGTGAACGGGCATCTCCCTTTCGATATACATCATAGGGCTTGTCGAAGGGAGAATCGAACATAAGTTCATAGTTCGGATCAAGCCCAATCTGCGACCACTCTGCCCGCAATCGTTCCTGTAAATCTTCATCCATCTGTTCGACTTCAATATATTTATATAGTTTACGCTCCATGAATCGTTGGCACAAGTCAACGAGACGTCCATCCTTCTCCCTTGTCCACTGCATGAATGCGGTCTGCACAAATGCCTCATCCATTTGGACATATTGTTCCGTCGTAATCGTTCCTTCAAATAAAGCATCTAGAGGAGAGAGGAAATATTGAAAAGTATATCCACCCAAATATAATTCTTTGGCTCTTTTGAAAATTAGGCGCAGCAACATCTCCGAGCTTCGGGTTACAGGATGGAAGTAGACTTGCCAGTACATCTCATATCGAGCTAGCAAGTAATGCTCTACTGCGTGCATGCCGCTCTCTTTGACTACGATCCGATCCTTAAGCGGGCGCAGCACCCTTAGAATACGATCGATATCGAATGTACCGTAATTAACACCGGTAAAGTATGCATCCCGCAATAAATAGTCCATACGATCCGCATCAAGGGAGCCGGATACCAAATTCACGACAATCGGCCGCTCATATGTCTTGCGAATCACTGATGCCACCTTGGTTGGGAGCTGTGGATCTACTTGTCTCAGCACGCGATTGATATCGGTATCTTCTATTATAATGCGGTATGTCCAATCTTCATGAAACATATCGAAGGCCTCTTCAATGGAATGAGAGAATGGTCCATGGCCCACATCATGAAGCAGTGCAGCACATAAGGCGACCAGCCTCTCTTCTTGCGGCCAGTCCTCGTATTGGTTTCGTTCAAATTGGGAAATAATTCGCCGAGTAATCTCGTATACGCCCAGAGAATGAGAAAAGCGGCTATGCTCTGCCCCGTGGAATGTTAAATAGGAGGTTCCTAATTGACGAATGCGGCGGAGCCGCTGGAATTCCCTTGTGTTAATCAAATCCCAAATTGTTCGATCTTGAACATGCACATAATTGTGAACCGGATCCTTGAACACTTTTTCCTCTAATAACATTGAAAATCACTCCTTTCGATTCGAACCTTTTCGACATAGTCTGCCTTATTGTCGAAAAGATTTGGTTTATTCTTGTTTCTGTTTATTTTTGCATAAAAAATACCATACGAGTGTAAAAGTGTACGCTACGTCGTTAAAAACAGCTTAATATAAGCTAAAAAAAACCTAAAATCCATAAATTAGCACGCCAAGTATACATTTTTTAGGTTGACTAATTTGGGAATGGTTGGTACGATAAGAATCAGCCAAAAAGAATTTTGTCGAAATATGACATTTCATGCTAAAGCAAAGAGGAGAGCGTTGAACTATGATGAAGTCCACTGGTATCGTCCGTAAAGTAGATGAACTAGGTCGTGTCGTCATTCCGATCGAGCTTCGCCGCACCCTTGGTATCGGTGAAAAGGATGCGCTAGAAATTTACGTTGACGGAGAGCGCATCATGCTTAAGAAATATGAACCAGCATGCATCTTCTGCGGCAATGCAGAGAACGTTACATACTTTAAAGGAAAAATTGTTTGTCACGAATGTATATCAGAAATACCACAACCTGTGACAAAATAAAAAAAATAGGTTATAATAGCTCTAATCACATATGTTAATTCTAACCTTTTTATATCTTCCTTGATGCCTCCATGGTTTTGAACCCAACCATGGAGGTCTTTTTTTTGTTTTACAGCAAGGGTTTTCCCTCAATTGTCTGCATGTTTCTCTTATGATCCATTGTATCCATTCTTGTTCTATAACAATGCCTGATAGATATCCCGTCTGGATACACCACGATCCTTGGCTGCCAGTTTCATTGCATCCTTGCGTGATACTCCCTGTTCACGTTCATAATGCGCAACATGCTCTTCTTCCGTCAGTTCCTGCCACCATGCTTGTCCCGCATCTTGAGAAGCTCCATTCTCATCAGCTCCCTCGACGACGATACAACATTCTCCTAATGGAGGATGCTCGCTTACAAAGGCAATGCATTCACCAACCGTACCGCGGATGAAGTGTTCGTAACGCTTCGTCAGTTCGCGGGCAATCGTAATCCGGCGGCTGTCTCCGTATGCGGAAGCAAGCCGATCGAGCGTCTTCGCAATACGGTGCGGTGACTCATAGAATAACAGCGTTCCCGCTTCCATTCGGAGTGAGGCAAGCACCGCATCTGCATGCTTCTTCTCCCGCGGAAGAAAACCTACGAATGTGAAACGATTCGTTGGCAGCCCAGACGCAATTAAGGCAGATAAAGCCGCATTTGGTCCAGGAATCGGAATAACAGGAATGCCCGCTTCTACAGCCAGTTGAACAAGATCTGCACCCGGATCTGATATCGCGGGTAACCCGGCGTCGCTCACAAGGGCGATACGCTTGCCTTCTTCCATGATACGCACAAGTTCAGGTCCGCTTGCCTGCTTGTTATGCTCATGATAGCTGTACAGCGTCTTCCCTGTAATTTCGAAATGACTCAACAGCTTCCTTGTCTCACGTGTATCTTCCGCCGCAATAATATCAGCTTCCCGCAGTATGCGTACAGCCCGGAATGTCATATCTTCCAGATTTCCAATCGGCGTCCCTACAAGATATAATGCCCCTACATTTTCCTTGTTTTGTTGCTGGTAGCTATATTGTTCCGTCAATTGCATATTACCCATCCTTCAGCTGCGAGGCTTTCCCATAATAGATATCCATTAATTCCTCACGATATTCTTTTCCATCATTATATACGATAAGCGGCGGCAATAGCCGTACATCCGGCTTGCCGTCTCGCGCGGCCTCAATCAATACCATATTGGCCTCTACTTCCTCGCGTGGATGAACGAAGCGAATGCGCTTCGGCTCCAATCGATATGTCCGCATAAGCGCTATGATATCCGTCAATCGGCTAGGACGGTGAACCATGGCAAGCTTCCCGCCCGTTCGCAGCAGCTTAGCACTCGTGCGAATCACATCCTCCAGTGTGCAGGCGACCTCACTGCGAGCTAGTGCATAATGCTCGTTCTCTTTCACATCACCCGCCGTCAAAGGCATATAGGGAGGATTTACTGTAATCATTTCGTAAAAGGGACGCTCTGCATCTGGTGTAAATGCCTTCAAATCCCCTTCGATAATGCGTATTCGCTCTTCCAAGCCATTTAGCCGAACGCTGCGGCTGGCCATATCCGCAAGTCTTGGCTGTATTTCCAATCCATCGATTTGCGCATTAGTCCGTGTGGACAGCAGCAGTGGGATTACCCCATTGCCTGTACACAGATCCATAATCCAGCCACGCATTGGCACGGAAGCGAATCGAGCCAGCAGGACAGCATCCATGGAGAAGCTGAACACCTCTGAGCTCTGTATGATTCGTAATTGATGAGTGAGCAAATCGTCGAGCCTCTCAGATGGATGCAGCCCGATCACATCGTTTCTATTCTCCATAACGCCCCTGCCTTTATCATCTTCATTTAAGTACTACCTACACCTATATCTTTAACGTTTCATAAGGGACTTCCTCATCAGCTATGCTGTAAATTGCCCCTAATATGATGAAAAGCCGTAGGTGGGGAACCCTCTTATCGGTTCCCACTGACCTACGGCCGCGGTTATTTATTGAGGAAGGACAGACAGAACAAACAGTCACCTTCCGTCCGCAAATGTCCATAATACACGTTGCAAATGTGAAACCCTTCATGATACAGCCGCGCCAAATTATCATACCCTTCGCCAACCACGTTCTCTTTGGAATCTCCATTTGGATCAGGATTTACTGCGGGTGCCGAGTCTCCCTTCACCTCAGGTTCAACTTCCAAGTGCTCGTGATGCTCGTGGTGCAGTACTTTGCGCAGCTGCTGATTCTCCATCCACAAGCGTTGATTCTCTTCCAGCAGCTCTTTGACGACGAGTTTCAGCGCACCAAGCTCTTGATGAAGGTCTCCCATATGCGTTTCCAATTCATGAATCTGCGCAAAAATGTCTTTCTTCTCCAAGTTCCCACCCCAGAGCGTGAAAATGTCCGCTATTTATTTTACGACAACGTCGTCGAAAGCAAAATCTTTCACCTTGCCGATATCCGCTAATTGGACGTGCACTTTACGTTCACCGGCATTAATACCGACGACCTTGCCCTCTCCTATCGAGGTAACAACCCACTTGCCGACTGTAGGAAGCTCTTCTTTCACGCTTTCATAATTGTCATGCTCGTATTTCAGGCAGCACATCAAGCGACCGCACAAACCGGATATTTTCGTAGGATTCAGCGATAAGTTCTGGTCTTTTGCCATTTTAATAGATACCGGTTCAAAATCACCTAACCATGAGGAACAGCATAACACGCGCCCGCAAGGCCCAATGCCGCCAAGCATCTTCGCCTCGTCCCGTACACCAATCTGCCGGAGCTCAATCCGTGTCCGGAATACGCTGGCCAAGTCTTTCACCAGCTCGCGGAAGTCCACGCGTCCTTCTGCCGTAAAGTAAAAGATGATTTTGTTCCGATCAAACGTATATTCAACATCTACAAGTTTCATCTTCAATTGATGCGCCTTAATCTTGTCCATACAAGTTGCGAACGCATCCTTCGCAGCTTGCCGGTTCGCATCCACCAATGTAGCGTCCGCTTCATTAGCGATGCGAATGACTTTCTTCAAGGGAAGCACCACATCGTTCTCACCGACGGTCTTCGGACCAATCACGACTTTGCCGTACTCAATGCCGCGCGCCGTTTCGACGATCACATGCTGGTCCCTCTGGACCGGCCATTCGACCGGGTCGAAATAGTATATTTTGCCCGCTCTCTTAAAACGGACGCCGACTACATTATACAATCAAGTACCTCCTTGGATTCCAACCAGAAACTGCTCGCAAGCAAGTTGCGGGCTTACATTGGCGCGCACCCGCTTCTGCGCCTCCGTCGCCGCATCCATGCACCGAATCCATCCTTCAGCCGACTTCGTCCAGGCCAGCTTGCTGATTGTATCAAGCTGATCGATAAAGACGAGACTCTCCTGCCGGTTGTATTGGTAATTCAACATATCTCGAAACCAGAGATGGAACAAACGGAACAACATGTCCGTATGTTCAGCAAGCTCGGTCTTAAACAACTTCTGCTGTGCGGTTAGAAGTGCGGAAGGAAGTCTTGCTTCGCACTCCTTTCCTAATTGTAACATTACGTTTCTCACTTCTGCAAACCAATTCTGTCCACATAGCTCACGCCCAGCTTCTAGGCCGTTTACAAGATAGACAGCTGCACGAGCTAATATAGCAGGACAACCCTCTGCTACTAACGTTTGACAGATAAGGTTCGGATCCTGCGGCGTAAATGGCACCATCTGTGAACGGGATTGAATGGTTGGCAGCATCGCTTGTCCATTCTCTGTAATCAGAATAGCCACTGCAGGACTTGTTGGCTCCTCCAAAAATTTAAGCAGGCTGTTGGCCGCTTGCACGGTCATCTTCTCCGCCTGCTCCATAATGTACACTTTCCGACCTGTAGCTTGGGTTCGATAGGAAAATTCGCGCTGAAGCTCGCGAATTTGATCGATCTTAATCGACTGCCCCTCTGGTGCAATAACATGCACATCAGGGTGGTTGCCGTGCTCAATTTTCCGACAAGAAAGACATTCACCACAAGCATCATCTGTCATGCGTTCACAGAATAACGCCTTGGTGAAGGTTAGCGCAGCAGCCATCCGACCCGTACCCTTCGGTCCACTGAATAAGTAAGCATGAGATACCTTGTCTGTGCGCAGACCATTTTGCAATATTTTCTTAGCTCGATCCTGTCCGAGAATTTGTTCAAACGACATGTTATGCGTATTCCTTCCATATATATAACCAGAATGCGATACGGAGCAAGAAGCTCTGCTCTAGTCACGGGATATGGGGAAATTGCCCTAGCTTGACTAGAAGCACAGGTTAATCAGCATCCCGCGAATTTCCCCTACTTTATGAAGCAGATCAATTTTACCTTGCTCCGTCTCCAGCAGATGATCCGCTAATTCAATGAGAGCACTGTCAATCTCATCGACAATCTGATATCGCTTGCTTCTGCCGCGTCGATCCCATCCACGCGTTTCCCGAATTTTCAGGTTCCGCCGTACTGTATCCTCCAAAAAACGCTTCACCATCATTCGGTACATGCGAAGCTCACGAATCGTCATGGACTTCGACAGTCGTTCCCCTTGCTGATAAATATCCTGCAGCCTCTGCTGCAGCTCATCATTGCTCGCTTGATCATGACGATTGTTCATCATGTCCGCAAAAGACTTGTGCTGGACAGGCTTAGTTACAGATTCCCCCATACGCACATCCGTGCCAAAGGGGCGAAATCCAGGGTTAATTTTCACTCCATATCACCTGCAATCGTTCGCTTCATAGTATGATTCGATTGAAATCCATCCATCTGCGGATTACTTCTATTATATCGTAATATTACGGACGAAATGTTAAAAATGCTCGAACCGCTCTACTGGGAGCACAAACACGGTCGCTCCCCCTACCTGTACTTCGACAGGTAGCGGCATATAAGAATCCGAAGTACCACTGAGCGGAGTCACTGGGGTGACAAGCTGATCTCTCACCTTACAGTTGCTGCGGATGACATTCAGGACGGTGCTCACTTGATCATCCTCCACACCTATCATGAACGTCGTATTGCCTGCACGCAAAAATCCACCCGTACTCGCCAGCTTGGTCGCTCTAAAATTCGCCTTTACTAATGCACCGGAAAGTCGATTGCTGTCTTTGTCTTGTACAATGGCCACAACCATCTTCATGCCTGGTCATCCTCCTTAAAATATAGTTCTTGGCATCCCTGTTTGGAATGATGTTACTTATTTATACATCCGACCTGCAAAATCCTGCGTTCGCTCACATAAAAAGTCGAACATTTGCCCACTTATTTGCGTTAGCGACTGTGTAGCATCCAATCTCACAATCCGTTCCGGCTGCTGCTTAGCAATTCGTTCGTACCCTTCGCGCACTGCTTCGTGGAATGTAAGCTTCTCTTTATCGAGTCGGTTCACTTCACGAGCCTGATTGGCAGCAATTCGATCCAATCCAGCCTGTGGATCAATATCTAACCAGAATGTAATATCCGGCATTGTATCGTGAATCGCGAATCGATTGATTTCCCATACATCTTCTATCCCGAGTCCTCGTGCGTAGCCTTGGTAGGCAAGCGAGCTGTCAACAAATCGGTCACATAAGACGATTGCTCCCTGCTCTAAGGCTGGAATAACAACTTCCACAAGATGCTGTCTGCGGGCAGCTGCGTAAAGCAATGCTTCTGTTCGAGCATCCATCTCCGTATGCTCAGGATCGAGGATAATGCTGCGAATCTTCTCGGCAATGCGGACTCCTCCTGGCTCCCGAGTGACTACGACATTCACTCCTTGCTGCCGCAGCTTATCCGTCAGCAGTTCAATCGCGGATGACTTGCCTGCTCCTTCTCCACCTTCCAGTGTAATGAACCACCCGGGACGTTCTGCTCGTTGCTGCTTACTCATATCTATTCCTCAATTCCCTTCTCTTCTTCAGTATCCACAATACGAATCGTTCGCAAGGATTCATCCTCTGCGTCATGGCACTTAGCTCCGGCATGTGCAAGCATGATCAGCTGTTGTGCTACATCCTCTGTAATAATCTCACCCGGATAAAGTAATGGAATGCCCGGCGGATAAGGAATCACCGACTCTGCTGCCTTGTGCCCAATTGCCTCCTGCACAAGTACTTGCTTCGTTCGTACAGGCTCTTGTTCATATATCGAGAAGGATACAGGCTCAGAGAACAATCGATGCCCGTCAGCCATCACAATCGGATGTGCAGACGCATCAGTAATCTCCATATAGGTACCCGCCTGTATCTTAGTATATGGAGTGTTGTTGTCCAACGTCACAGCAACCGCTTGCAATGCCCTAATTAATCGCTTCGCATCCTCTAATGTGCTGCCTAGACTGAATACGAGCACCGTATGACGCAAATCGGCCATCTCGGCAATACACCCATGCAGAGCAAGCTGATCTAACAGCTTATAACCGCTGCACAGTCTCTCCCTGCATCGAATCGTCACCTTGAAGGGATCAAGACTGCAATAGGCGGACTGTGAATGAGTGCTTTGTATCTCTATAACCTCAAATGCGTCCAGGTTAGCCAGCGCAGCTCGTACGAGCTGCACCGCCTTCAGACCCTCCTCAAACGCCTCTTGCCCGTTTCGCGCTATATAATAGCGGCTGATATCAAGCGATGCCATTAAAGGATAGGAAGGGCTAGAACTCTGCAGCATCGTAAGCAGTTTCTTCAGCCTTGTTCGATTAAGCATAGCTCCTTGAACGTGAAGCATCGCACTCATCGTCATGCCGCCAAGCATTTTATGTGTTGACTGTACAACACCGTCCGCACCTGCCTGCAGAGCGGATTCTGGAAATGCGGGATGGAGCCCATAATGTGCTCCGTGTGCCTCATCCACCAGCAGTGGGATATTATAACGATGAGTAATAGCCACAAGTTGACGGAGATCAATCCCCATTCCATAATAATTCGGATTCGTCACGAATACAGCCTTCGCTTCTGGGTATGCCTGAAGTGCCTGCTCTACCGCATCACTGGTCGGTGCAGTAGCAAGACCGCTTGCAGCATCCATCTGTGGTGTAAGGAATACAGCTCTTGCACCTGCCATCGTAAGCCCGTGTAATACAGACTTATGCACGTTGCGCTGTACGAGCACAATATCGTTCGGCTGAATACAGCAGCTCATAAGGAGTGCAATATTGCCAACCGTACTGCCCCCTACAAGAAAGTGAGTCTCTTCAGAACCGAACAACTTCGCAGCTAGCTGCTGTGCCTCTGCAATCGCTCCTGTCGGATGATGCAAATCATCTGTACCTTCTACTTCTGTCACATCAATCGATAACAGCTGTGACATCCTCTGAAGCAGCATACTCCATTCTCCCTGCTCAGATAAGGAAAGCCCCACTTGCTCATACCAATGTCCATCCTTATGACCTGGTACATGGAAAGATGCGTGCCGGTTTCTATTATATTGAAGTAAAGCTTCCACAAGTGGCGCCCGCAGTTGCTCTTGTACATCAAACGCCAAGTGAGAAGTCCCCTTACGTATATTCATCAAGGTTGCCCCTTTATTATTGCTTCATTTATTGTAACGTAAATTGTGCGCTTCTTCATCTGTTGTTCAATAAAAAGCAAAAAGAGCCCACTGAATCGGGCCCTAACGAGTAAGCAAATCGAGGGGAGCTATCTTACACATTCGTGTGCAGCCATAATCGCTTTAGCTTATGAATGAAGAATGAATATTTCAGATCCTGCACATCGGTCTTAACCATTTCTTGCTCACATGCTGTACAAATAAACTGATTGACGACCATTATGCCGTCATTCGTCGCTTCACCGCACACAATGCAGTGTGTATCCTGACGTTCCATGTCAATCCCACCTTTAGCGGTTATATGATAAGTATGCCCGTAACTCTATGGATATATACCAGTTTCATAGCCGGTTTCAAATGTTTTTATATATGTATGATGGATTGATGGTATTGGTGTTTGTACGGTTTGAACCCTTTTTCAACATTTTTGATCTTCATTAGATTCTTCTTCAATTTCTATCCCTTCTACATTTTCATAGAATAAATACCGATATATAAATTATTGTTCAACTTGAAAAGGAGGGTTCGCTCAATGTCAACCATACGCAATGAACAAATGGAGCGAACATTTTATCATTATCAGCTGCTGAAGAGAGTTCGTCTAGCGAAGCCTTTCATCATTGCCTTTTCCACGTTAGCTGCACTGTGTATCGCAGTCGCACTGTACCAACATAGCCTCCTTGGTATCGGCTATGTCGCTGCTTCTTGTGTGCTCATTGCATGGCTCCATTATGTAATAGGCCGATCCATCTTCATCGTAGATCGGTACACATATAAAGGGAGATGGGCTTGGCGGTGGCGTATGCCATGGATTGGTTACTTGCCACTCCCACAGCAATTCATCAGCCTAAGATATCTCACAAAAATTATGCTGCATACGACATCCATTACGTTTTTAGTCATTCTTATTTTATGCCCATGGCTTCCATTGGAGCTCACTTTGTTGAATGTGTTCTGGCATTTATGGCTGCTGTCTCCACGCTGGTA